>JBAXIR010000205.1:0-3935 GCA_037138275.1 Mycobacteriaceae bacterium
GCAAGCGCATGTCCAAGAAGAAGCATCGCAAGTTGCTGCGTCGAACCCGGGTCCAACGCAGAAAACTCGGCAAGTAGGCGCTAGGGCGGCGCCGGGCGGCTACGCCGTCCTCTCACCGCGCCATCGGCCGTATCGGCCGATAGGCTGTTGCCATGGATTACCCCAGGGTGGTTCTGGTCACCGGCGCCTGCAGATTCCTCGGCGGTTATCTCACCGCGCGGTTGGTGCAGAATCCGTCGATCGATCACGTCATCGCCGTTGATGCGATCGCACCGAGCAAGGATTTGAAGCGACGGATGGGCCGGGCCGAGTTCGTCCGCGCCGACATCCGAAATCCGGTTATCGCCAAGGTGATCCGCAACAGCGACGTCGACACCGTGGTGCATGCGGCGGCCGCCTCGTACGTGCCGCGATCGGGTGGGCGCGCCACGCTCAAGGAACTCAACGTCATGGGCGCCATGCAGTTGTTCGCGGCATGTCAGAAGGCTCCGTCGGTGCGGCGGGTCATTCTGAAGTCCACCTCGGAGGTTTACGGCTCGAATCCGCACGACCCGGTGGTTCACACCGAGGATGGCAGCAGCAGGCGTCCGCCCCGGGAAGGCTTCGCCCGCGACAGCGTCGACATCGAGGGCTATGCACGGGGGCTGGGCCGCCGCCGACCCGATATCGCGGTCACCATTCTGCGACTGGCCAACATGATCGGCCCGGCGATGGACACCGCCCTGGCACGTTACCTGGCGGGTCCGGTGGTTCCCACGGTGTTCGGCCATGACGCCCGACTGCAGTTGCTGCATGAGCAGGACGCCCTGGGCGCATTGGAACGGGCCACGATGGCCGGTGTGGCGGGAACGTTCAACATTGGCGCCACCGGCATCATCATGATGTCCCAGGCGATTCGTCGAGCCGGCCGGCTGGCGTTGCCGCTGCCGACGTTCGGGGTCGGGGTGGTGGACTCGGTCCGCAGGGCGACGATGAACAGCGAGGTCAATCGCGATCAGTTGGCCTATTTCAGCTTCGGCCGCGCGATGGACACCACCCGCATGCGTTCCGAATTGGGCTTCGAGCCTAAGTGGACGACGCTGGAGGCGTTCGACGACTTCGTACGCGGCCGTGGCCTAACCCCGATCATCTCCCCGCAGTGGGTAAGCTCAGCGGAGGGTCGGATGCTCGCGGCGGCCCAGAGGTGGGGGAGGTGACTGACGTGGCCGGTGACTCGAAGGCCAAAGTCATTCCGCTGCATGGAAATCCGAGCCGCACCGGCGCGCGCGGATCGCAGCGCTCCACTGCGTCCACACGACATCCCTCGGCATTGCCGAAACCGCCGACCGGCACCGCGGAGGAAATAGAAGCCGTCATCCGTGAGTTCGAACAGCGGCGCGCGGATGCAGCCGAACCGGCGACGGGTGACCTCTCCCAGCGGATTGCCGCGTTTGCCGACTTCATCCGGAAAAGGTTGACCGGGGACTACAGCGTCGACGAATTCGGTTTCGATCCCCAGTACAACGACGCGGTCGTGTTGCCCGCACTGCGGTTCTTCTACGACAGGTGGTTCCGCGTCGAGGTCAGCGGTCTGGAGAACCTTCCGGACACCGGCGCGGGCCTGGTGGTGGCCAACCACGCGGGAACGCTGCCGTTCGACGGGCCCATGCTGTCGGTCGCGGTGCGCGATCACCACCCGGCGCATCGCGATCTTCGGCTGCTGGCCGCCGACATCGTGTTCGATATGCCGGTCGTCGGCCCGGTCGCCCGGAGAGCCGGCCACACCATGGCCTGCACCGCCGACGCCAACCGGCTGCTCGCAGGCGGCGAGCTGGCCGCGGTTTTCCCCGAGGGGTACAAGGGTCTGGGTAAGCCGTTCCGTGATCGCTACAAGCTGCAGCGCTTCGGCCGTGGCGGATTCGTCTCGGCGGCACTGCGCGCCAAGGCGCCGATAATTCCATGCTCGATCGTCGGCTCCGAGGAGATCTACCCCATGCTGGCCGACGTCAAGCTGCTGGCCCGGGTGCTCGGCGTGCCGTACTTCCCGATCACGCCACTGTTCCCGCTGGCGGGTCCGATTGGTTTGGTGCCGCTGCCGTCGAAATGGCATATCGCCTTCGGCCCACCCATCGACACCGGCGAGTACGACGAGACTGCGGCCGACGACCCGATGGTCACCTTCGAAATCACCGATCAGGTTCGCGAAACCATTCAGCAGACGCTGTTCACCCTGCTGGGAAAGCGCCGCAACACGTTCCTCGGCTGATCAGCCGGCCGCCTGACGCGCCTGCGCACGCGAGGCGATCGCGGCAACAAGGGCATCGTCTTCGGCCCCGGCCGCCTCGCCGATCATGGTCACGATCGTCGTCATCACCGGCTTGCCATCGGCGTCGGTGACCTCACTGCGCACCTCACTGATGACGGTGCCGTGCGATTCCAGCACCGAATCGAGCCAGGAGTCGAAATACAGTTTGTCGCCGGCGAATATCGGACGGTGGAAGAGGATCTTCTGGTCGCGATGGATGACCCGGGCCAGGTTGATGCCGACGTCGAACTGTTTGAAGATCTCCAACTGCACCTGTCGGCCGGCCACGGCGATGAAGGTCAGCGGCGCGACGACATTGGGATAACCGGCCGCCCTGGCCGCCTCCTCGCTGGAGTGCAGTGGGTCATCGGACTGAACAGCCGCGGCGTACTCGCGGATTTTCTCCCGGCCGACCAGGAAGTAGTCGTGATACCGGTAGTGGGTCCCGATGATGTCGCTGGCGAATGACATTGCGGGATCTTATCGCGTGCGAGTGTGTAACTACTCGTGCCGGCGCGACACGGCTGCGGCGACGGCACCGCCGACCGCACCCAACGCGATCGCCGAGGGGACGCCGATCCGGGCGGCCTTGCGTGCGGTGCGGAAATCGCGGATTTCCCAACCTCGTTCGCGGGCCACCTCTCGAAGATCGGCGTCCGGGTTGATCGCGACGGCGGTCCCCACCAGGGACAGCATCGGCACGTCGTTGATGCTGTCGGAGTAGGCGGTGCACCGTTTCAAATTGAGGCCCTCGCGGATCGCCAGGGCCCGAACCGCGTGCGCTTTGCCGAGGCCGTGCAGGATATCGCCGACGAGGCGGCCGGTGAACACTCCGTCGACCGATTCGGCGACGGTGCCCAGCGCTCCGGTCAGGCCCAGCCTCTCGGCGATGGTCGCGGCCAATTCGTACGGCGTTGCGGTGACCAGCCAGACCTGTTGCCCGGCATCGAGATGCATCTGCACCAGGGCACGGGTACCGGGCCAGATCTTGTCGGCGAGGAACTCGTCGTAGATTTCCGAGCCGAGTGTGGCCAACTCCTCAGTCGATCGGCCTTCGATGAACGCCAGTGCCTTGCGTCGGCCCTCGGCGACATCGTCGCTGTTCTCCTTGCCGGTCAGCTGGAACTTGGCCTGGGCGTAAATGAACTTCCACACCTCGCCGTACCGGAAGTACTTACGGGCGGCCAGGCCGCGACCGAAGTGCACCAGCGACGATCCCTGCACCAGGGTGTTGTCGACGTCGAAAAAGGCGGCCGCGGTCAGGTCGGCGGGCGGCGGGGTGGGCACGCCGGGGGGCGTCTGCTCGTCCTCGGCGTCACCCATACCGCTCAGCCTATCCAGGGGATGGGACACTAGCCCTCGATGACTCGGGCACACGTTGAATTGCTCACCCGCGACGGCTGTGGCATCTGCCGTCGGGTGCATGACCGGTTGGCCGAATTGGCCGCTGAACTCGACTTCAAGTTGTCTAGCACCGACGTCGACGCCGCGGCCGCCGCCGGCAACCCCGACCTGCGGGCCGAGTTCGGTGACCGGCTGCCGGTGGTGCTGCTCGACGGACGCGAGCACAGTTACTGGGATGTCGACGAGGCCCGCTTGCGGGCCGACCTGTTGAAGTCCTAGCGGCCCGCTTGCGGGCCGACCTGTTGAA
>JBAXIR010000206.1:0-3930 GCA_037138275.1 Mycobacteriaceae bacterium
TGCTCCATCATCGACGCGGCCTGGCTGAGGCCGTTCGCGAGGCGAGTACCGCCGGTGATGGTTTGCTGCAGTTCGAGATTGATCTGGCCGGCAGTGTTGACCGAGGCCAACTGCGCCTGACCGCCCCAGACCGCGGAACCGAGTCCCTCGTGGGTGCTGAGGTAGCCGTTGGCGATCGACGTGGCGTGCTGGAGTGCCGACTCGATCGCCTGCTGGGTGGTGCGCAGCACCTCCGGTGTGACGATGAGGCTCATACGTTCTCCTAACTGGTCAACTGGATGCTCAACCCCTGGCGGGAAAAGTGCGTATGAGTATCTGGCGGCACTGTGGCGGTGTCACTTCACCCTGTGTCAGACGGCACTAGGCTGCGTGGGTGCGATTCGCTTTCAAGACCTCACCGCAGCAGACCACCTGGGCCGAGATGCTTGCGGTCTGGAAGGCCGCTGACGATATCGAGGTCTATGAATCGGGCTGGAACTTCGACCACTTCTATCCGATCTTCGATGATCCGACGGGGCCGTGCCTGGAGGGCTGGACCACGCTGGCCGCACTGGCGCAGGCCACCACGCGGTTGCGGCTGGGCACCATGGTCACCGGGATCCACTACCGTCACCCTGCGGTGCTTGCCAACATGGCCGCAGCGGTCGACATCATCTCCGACGGTCGCCTTGAACTCGGTGTGGGTTCCGGCTGGAATGAAGAGGAGTCCGGTGCCTACGGGATCGAATTAGGCACTGTGACAGAGCGATTCGACCGTTTAGACGAAGCGTGCCAGGTGCTGATCGGGCTGCTGAGTCAGGAGACAACCGACTTCGATGGCCGGTTCTATCAACTCACGTCGGCCCGCAATGAACCCAAGGGGCCGCAACGTCCACATCCGCCGATCTGCATCGGTGGCGGCGGCGAGAAGCGGACGCTGCGGATCACCGCCAAGTACGCCCAGCACTGGAATTTCCCGGGTGGCACGCCCAAGGATTTCGCCCGCAAGCGTGATGTGCTCGCCGCGCACTGCGCCGATGTCGGACGCGACCCGAAGGAGATCATGATGTCGGCGCAGATCCGGCTCACCTCGGATCTCAACTACGGCGGCGTCGTCGCGGACGCGATCGCCTACGGCGCGGAGGGCATGGACCTGGCGATCATTTACCTGCCGACGCCGTATGACCCTGCGGTCGTCGAGGCACTGGCCGAGACGATCCGCAACTCGGGGTTGTGGCGGTCGACCTGATCTATCGACTCTGCGCCCAGATCGTCACATCAGCCGCTTGAAACCGCCGCCGAAAGAGCGATCTGTACGCAGACTCGATGGGAATTCGAACCCGTACTGCATCAGTTCCGCCGCAGTGACGAGCCGCTCGCGGTGGGCCGGGAATTCCCAGTTCTTCACTGGTTGACGAAACAACGACCAGGCGATACGCCCGACCCGCGAACGGGTTATCGGCACGAGGTACACGGAATTTCTCCTGTGGTCGACAACTTTGGCAACCGGGACCGCGTTACCCGCAGTACCCACCTCAGCAATTAGAGCCGGATCGAACGCTAATCGACAGAAGGCGCGCCGATGCAGGTCGCATGTTTCTGTTGTTACAGGAGTTACTAACGTTGCGGAGCGGCCGTTGGCGCGATGGGGGCTGGCAAAGCCGTGTGGCCCATCAGGAAGCGGTCGACGCCGGCCGCCGCGGCCCGGCCCTCGGCGATCGCCCAGACGATCAGCGACTGCCCGCGACCCATGTCGCCAGCGACGAAAACCCCCGGCACCGAGGTCTCGAAGTCGCCGTTGCGGGCGACATTGCCCCGGTCGGACAGCTCGACTCCGAGTTCGCTCAACAGGCCCGGCCGTTCCGGGCCGACGAACCCCATGGCCAGCAGGACCAGGTCGGCCTCGAGTTCGAAGTCGGTGCCCTCGACCTTCTCGAACCTGCCGTCGCGCATCTCGACCTCATGCGCGCGCAGGCCGGTGACGGCAGACTCGGCGCCCAGGAAACGTTCGGTGTTGACCGCGAAAACCCGTTCGCCACCTTCTTCGTGCGCCGAGGACACTCGGTACACCAATGGATAGGTGGGCCACGGTGTGACGTCGGCACGCTCTTCCGGCGGCCGCGGCATGATCTCGAACTGATGCACGCTGGCCGCACCCTGACGGTGGGCAGTGCCCAGGCAGTCGGCACCGGTATCGCCGCCGCCGATGATGACCACCCGTTTGCCCTTGGCCGTGATGGGAGGTTGGCCGTCGGCATCGAGCACCGGGTCGCCATGGGTGGCCTTATTAGCCCACGGGAGATATTCCATGGCCTGGTGGATGCCGGCGAACTCCCGGCCCGGGATGGGAAGATCGCGCCAGTCGGTGGCACCACCGGCCAGCACCACCGCGTTGAACTCCTCGTGCAGTTCCGCCACGGTGACATCGACACCGACGTCGACGCTGGTACGGAACTGCGTGCCCTCGGCTCGCATCTGGTCCAGACGCCGGTCGATGTGGCGCTTCTCCATCTTGAACTCGGGGATGCCGTAACGCAGCAGGCCGCCGATCCGGTCCGCCCGCTCGAACACCGTGACGTCATGGCCGGCCCGGGTCAACTGCTGTGCGGCGGCAAGCCCGGCTGGGCCGGATCCGACGACGGCGACCGACTTTCCGGTCAGCAGGTGCGCCCGCTTGGGAACCACCCACCCCTCGTCGAAGGCATTGTCGATGATCTCGACCTCGACCTGTTTGATGGTCACCGGGTCGGAGTTGATACCCAGAACGCAGGACGCCTCACACGGAGCAGGGCAGAGCCGACCGGTGAACTCCGGGAAGTTGTTGGTGGCATGCAACCGCTCGATGGCGTCCTGCCAGCGGTCCTGATGGACCAGATCATTCCACTCGGGGATGAGGTTTCCCAGCGGGCAACCGTTGTGGCAGAACGGGATTCCGCAGTCCATACAGCGGGACGCCTGGTGTCGAAGAGCCTCGTGGTCGAAGTCCTCGTACACCTCGTTCCAGTCGCGCAGACGAAGCGGGACCGGTCGCCGCTTCGGCGTTTCGCGCTTCGTGAATTTCATGAAGCCACTCGGATCAGCCACGGGACGCCGCCATGATCATCTCGTCCACGTCTGCCCCGGTGCGTTCGGCTTCGGCGATAGCGTCGAGTACACGCCTGTAGTCGCGCGGCATCACCTTCGCGAAATCCCCTGCCTGTCGCGGCCAGTCGGCCAGAATGCGCTGGGCCACAGCCGAATCCGTGGCATCACTGTGCGCAACCAGCTTGTCGTGCAACCAATCCAGTTCGCCATCGTCGAACGCATCGAGATCCACCATCTCGGTGTTTAGGTTGTCCGGCAGCAGGTGGTTCGGATCGTAGACGTAGGCCACTCCGCCGGACATGCCGGCGGCGAAGTTACGCCCGGTCGGGCCGAGGATCACGACCCTGCCGCCGGTCATGTACTCGCAGCCGTGATCACCCACACCCTCGACCACGGCGTGCGCACCGGAGTTTCGGACGGCGAACCGCTCACCCACGGTGCCTCTGATGAAGGCCTCACCACTGGTGGCGCCGAAGAGGATGACGTTGCCGCCGATGATGTTGTCCTCGGCGACATAGCCTTTCGGCGCGGCGTCGGACGGGCGCAACACTATCCGGCCGCCGGACAGTCCCTTGCCGACATAGTCATTGGCATCGCCGTGCACCCGCAGCGTGATGCCCTTGGGAACGAAAGCCCCGAAGCTGTTGCCGGCCGAGCCGTCGAAGGTGATGTCGATGGTGCCGTCCGGAAGGCCATGGGCACCATAGGCTTTCGTCACCTCATGGCCCAGCATGGTTCCGACGGTGCGGTTGGTATTGGTGATCTTCATTCCGAACCGCACCGGGGTGCCGGAGTCGAGAGCCTCGCGGCACCGGACAATCAGTTGCTGATCCAGAGCTTTACCCAGACCGTGGTCCTGCCGGGAAC
>JBAXIR010000207.1:0-3929 GCA_037138275.1 Mycobacteriaceae bacterium
CGGGCCATGCAGTTGCACGGCTCGCTCGGGGTATCCGATGAGATGCCGTTCGTGAAGATGATGGTGGCCGCCCAATCGCTGGCGATCGCCGACGGTCCGACCGAGGTGCACAAGCTCACCGTGGCCCGGCGCACGCTCAAGGAGTACGAACCGGTGGACACCCTGTTTCCGTCGCAACATCTGCCGACTCGCAAAGCTGCCGCGCAGGCCCGGCTGGCCGAAATCCTCGAGCGTGAGGTAGCGGAACTCTAGGGCGCGGCGCTCACTGTCGGGCGGCGGCCTGCCCCTCGTGGACGATCGTCGCCACCCGGGCACCGTCGGCACCGAACAGCGCGGCCAGCATCACGCCGCGGCCCCGACCCGCCGCCGGCGATCGGCACTCGAGCAGGTTCCACTGGTCGGCGTTGATTGTGTTGTGGAACCAGATCGACGCGTCGGTGGTGCCGGCATGGTGGCTGCGGTCGGTCATCGAATGCCCATGGACCGCCAGCACGGGATCCACCCCGTAGATATCGGTGACGAACGCCGCCGCGCAGGCATGCAGCAGCGGATCCTGCGGCAGCGCCGAGGTGACGCGCCACCAGAGGCGGCGGACGAATTCGCCGCCGCTGCCGGAATCGACGATGCGGATGTCGATCTCGCCGGGGGGCAGTGCCGGTGCGGGTCCGATCGGACCGGTGCGGGCAAGCTCATCGGGGTCGACGATCGTGCCGGGTCGGTCTGCGTGGTGCGGGCCGGGTGCGGGCGTGGCGAACGAGGCGGTGACGGTGATCAACAGCCGGCCGTCCTGGCTGCCGAGCACCCGCCGGGATGCCGACGTGCGCCCGTCATAGACGCGCTCCACGTCGTAGCGCGTCGGCGTGCCGGCATCGCCACCGCGCAGGTACTGCACGTGCAGACTCGTCGGCACAAAGTCAGGCCGCAGGGTTCGACAGGCGGCCGCCAACGACTGGGATGCGAGCAGTCCGCCGTAGGCGCGCTTACCGGACGGACCGTTGTGGGCGCCGGTGAAGACGTCCGGCATATCGTCGCCCGCCACGTCGAGCAGTTGGCGGAGCACGTCACTCACGTTGCCACCGTTGCTGATTCAATCAGCTTCGCGATCTCTGCGGCGCTCATGCCCAAGCGCTGCGCCAGTACCGCGGCGGTGTGCTCACCGAGTGCGGGTGCGACCGTCGCGGGCGTATGCGCCCCGTCGACCGACATCGGCAGACCCGGGGCCAGATGCGGTCCGATTCGCGGTTGATCCAGCGGCGCGAAAAGTGCGTTGGCCGTCACCCTCGGGCTCGCAGCGACCTCCGCGAAACTGCGGTAACGCTCCCACAGCACCGAACTGACCGACAGTGCCGCCTCAGCCTGATCCGCGGTGTGTCTGGCGAACCAGGCCGCGAACAGGCCGTCGAGGATGTCGCGGTGCTGGTAGCGCTGGCCCTCGTCGTCGAAGTCGGCGCCGAGTGTTTGCGCAACGGCGGCAACGGCTTCGGTGGTGCCGGTGAGGTCGGTCAGGTCACGGAAATGACGCGCCGTGAGCGCCACGACCATGAAGTTCGCACCGTCGCTGGTGCGAAAGTCCCGGCCGTACTGCCCGTAGATCGCGTTACCGAGCCTGGGCCGCGACGTGCCGTTGATCATGGCTTCGGTGAGGAACCCAAGGTTGGCCGCCGTCGCGAGGGCGACGTCATCCAGGGGTAGTCGGATCGCGCTACCGCGGCCGGTGGCATCCCGATGCCGCAGGGCGGTCAGCACCGACAGTGCGGCATACAGACCGCAGCTGACATCCCAGGACGGCATGACATGGTTGACCGGTCCGTCATATCCGGCCGGTCCGGTCACCATCGGAAAGCCGGTCGCCGCGTTGACGGTGTAGTCCACTCCCGTCGACCCGTCGGCCCGGCCGACCACCTCGAGATGGATGAGATCGGGTCGGTGCGCGCTCAATGCCGCGTGGGAATGCCATTGCCGCCCAGCCACATTGGTGATCAGAATGCCGGCGTCGAGGATCACCCGCTGGATCAGCCGCTGGCCCTGATCGCTGCGCATGTTGACGGCCATGGACTGTTTGCCCTTATTGAGCCCGGCCCAGTAGATGCTGTCGCCGGTGTCGGTGAGCGGCCAGCGCCGGTAGTCGGCGGCTCCCCCGATCGGATCGATGCGGATCACCTCGGCACCGAGTGCGGCCAACGTCATCCCGGCCAGCGGTACCGCAACGAAACTGGAGATCTCGACGATGCAGACCCCGGCCAACGGCCGCTCCGGTGCTGAACTCACCCGATGAGTATGGCGGTCACTGCCCCACGGAGGTCGGCACACCGAGGCAGAGCAGGAACAGCAGCAGCAGGATCCAACCGGCGCCCTGCCAGATCACCCACACGCCCTGGCTACGCCACACCTGATAGGTCCGCACGAATGCGCCGATCCCGCCGACGAAGAGGATCGCGGGCACCATGATGCCGGCGATCAGCGAGCGATAGACCACCGTGACGATGAACGCGATCGCGGCCACTGCGATGACCGAGCCGACGTAGACGGCCGCTGCGCGCAGCCCCGCGGGGTCGTGCCACCGCTTCTCCACATCGTTGTTCATCATCACCTCAACCGTAGACCGCACCTCCTCGGTGACCCGGTCAGCCGGCCGCCAGGCGGCGACTCAACCCGGTCGCCCGGACCGCCCGGCGCGCCACCGCCGCCCGTAACTGCTCAGCCGATCCGACCAGTCGCACCTTCTGACGCGCCCGGGTGACGGCGGTGTAGAGAAGTTCACGGGTCAGCAGCCGGGAGTCCTCCGGCGGCAGTAACACGGTGACCTCGGTTGCCTGGCTGCCCTGACTCTTGTGGATCGTCATGGCGTGCATGGTGTCGATATCGGCGAGCCTGCTGGTGGCGAACTCCACCGGACCCGATGACGACGACATGGCCGCGCGGAGTCCGCCGTCGCGCAGCACCACGACGCCGGTATCGCCGTTGAGCAGACCGAGTCCGTAGTCGTTGGCCGTCACCAGCACGGGCCGACCGACGTACCAGGCGGCCCACAGCGGCATATCGGTCTGCTCAGCGAGCCAGCGTTCGATCTGGCGGTTCCAGTGCTCCACCCCGAACGGCCCGCGCCGGTGCGCGCACAGCAACCGGTGCTGTTCCAGGGTGGCCAGCGCCGCTTCGGCATCACCGAGTACCGAAGCCTCGCGCAGCCGAAGTGCATGCGGCACAAGGACTTTGCGCAAAATCTCAGCCGGCTGGGCGGTATCGATCCACTCGATATGCTCACCGCCGGCAGTGAGGACCTCGACGGCCGCATCGGCATCGCCGGTGCGGATCGCTTCGGCCAGCGCGCCGATCGACTCACCGAATCGGTGCGGGGTGACCAGCGTGGCGACCGGGGAGTCCGGTATGCCGGCGAGCCCTTCGACCAGATCGGCGAGCACCGCACCGGCTTCCACCGAGGCGAGTTGGTCCGCGTCGCCCACCAGAACCAGCCGGGATTCCGGCCGGACAGCCTCCAGCAGCCGGGCCATCATGGTCAATGACACCATCGACGTCTCGTCGACGACGATCACGTCATGCGGAAGCCGGTTCTCCCGGTTGTGCCGGAATCGCGACGCGGTGTCCGGTCGGCCACCCAACAGCCGGTGCAGCGTGGTCGCCGCCAAGACCGGCAATCGGTCCCGGTCGGCGGGCTCCAACTTGGCCACTTCCAACGCGACGGCCTCGAGCAGACGTGCGGCGGCCTTGCCGGTCGGTGCGGCCAGTGCGATCCGAAGCCCCGGTTTCCCGTCGGTCTCGGCCTGTTCGGCCAGCAGTGCCAGAAGCCTGGCGACCGTGGTGGTCTTGCCGGTACCCGGTCCGCCGGTCAGCACCGTCAACGCCCGCGACAGCGCCAGTTCGGCTGCCCCGCGCTGTTCGACGTAGCTGTCCGGGAAGAGTCGCGTGATATC
>JBAXIR010000208.1:0-3924 GCA_037138275.1 Mycobacteriaceae bacterium
AGCGAGTCCTGGAGCGGCAGTTCACCGTCCGGCTGGGCGTCGAGTTGAGCTTTGATGACTTTCAGCGGCAGGTACTGATCGCGTTGCGCGGTCAGGATGAACCGCAACCGGGAGCTGTCGTAGGCGGTGAACCGGCGGTAGCCCGACGGGCTGCGCTGCGGGTTAACCAGACCCTCGGACTCCAGGAACCGGATCTTGGAGATCGTCACGTCGGGGAACTCCGGCCGCAGCAGATCCAGCACCGCTCCGATGGACATCCCGGCCGGCTCGGGACTATCGGGAGCGCCCACTAGCTCCCCGTACCACCGTCACCGCCGGCCGGCGTGGGGCCGGTCAGGAACACCAGTCGGAACTTGCCGATCTGAACCTCGTCGCCGTTGGCCAGGATGGCGGAGTCGACCGGTTCCCGATTGACGTAGGTTCCGTTGAGGCTGCCGACGTCGACCACCTGAAAGTCGTTGCCGTCCAACCGGAATTCGGCGTGCCGACGGCTGACGGTCACATCGTCGAGGAAGATGTCGGAGTCGGGATGACGCCCGGCCGACGTGGTGGGCTGATCGAGCAGGAACCGGGAGCCGGCGTTGGGGCCGCGCTTGACCACCAGCAGTGCCGCGCCCACCGGTAGGCCCTCGACCCCGGACACCCCCGAATCGGCTGCCGGGCTGACCGGCGCATCGAGATCGTTGAGGAAATCTGCACGGAAGACCGACGTCGTCTCCACGGTGACGTCGTCGGAGGACTCGTCAGCCCCCGATTGTCGGCCCATGTCCGTCAACTGCTACTCCCTCGCCATTGCGATCCGACCGGCCGTACCGCCCGCAGATTGCGCAACCCTAACAATCACCGCGTCGGCACAGCGCCGATTTCAGTTCAGTGTGCCCCGATAGGCGTCTGCGTCCAGCAGTGCCGCCAGCCCTTCGTCGAGGGTATCGCCGTCGGCCCGCAGCTCCAAGAGCCATCCCTGGCCGTACGGGTCGGAATTGACCAGCTGGGGGTCGCCGTCGAGCTCACCGTTGACCGCGGCCACGGTGGCCGTGAGCGGGGCGAACAGGTCCGACACCGACTTGGTCGACTCAACTTCGCCGAACGCCTCCCCTGCGGTGACCTCGGTTCCGACGTCGGGCAACTGGACGAAGACCACATCGCCGAGAGCATCCTGGGCGAAGTCGGTGATACCGACCCGGACAGTGTCCGCACCCGTGCGCAGCACCCACTCGTGCTCAGCGGTGTAGTGAAGTTCGGCGGGGATGTCGCTCACGGGGCTCCTCTGTCTGCTGGTCCGGTATGGGCAGAGCGTATTACCTTAGGCATCCGGCGCACCACCAGGCGCACCCGAAGCAGATACAGCACCGCGGCCCACAGGTACATGCCGATGCCCCAGATCACAAAACCCCACCCGCAAGCGCCAATCACCTTGCTCCACAACGCATCCCACTGCCCTAACAGGACGAGCGGGAATCCGACCATCAACGAGAACGTGGCGGCCTTGCCGACATAGCTCACCGGCAATGCCGTGATACCACGGCTGCGTAGCACCGGCAGGGTTGCAGCGAGCGCCGCGTCGCGACCGAGCAGGATCGCGACCACCCACCACGGCACCACGCCGGCCAGGGCCAGGCCCACCGGGACCGCGACCATGTAGATCCGGTCGACCAGTGGGTCGAGCAACTCCCCCAGTCGCGACGACTGGTTGGCCACCAGTCGGGCGATCTTGCCGTCGGCCCAGTCCGAGACACCGCCGAACATCAGGATCGCCACCGACGGGCCCCAGTCGTGCCGAACCAGCAGCAGGTACAGGAATACCGGCACCAGGATCAGCCGGATCACGCTGAGGACGTTCGGGATCGTCAGCACCCGGCCCTGCATCTAGCGGAACACCCCGGGCAGGCTCATCGCCGACAGGCTGTCGTCGCGAAGCGGGTTGTCGTGAACCATGTAGGTCCACGTCGAGGTCGGACGGGCCAGCTTGGACAGGTCCAGGCCGGGCTCGTCGACCAGGACGTTGGCCGTCTCGAAGGTCTGCTGCGACGCCTCGATGGCGTCGGCGGCCAGATTCGCGAACGCGTCAACGGCCAGCCGGTGGAATTCATCGAGCGGGTTCTGCCGCCCCAATGCGCGCAAATGGATGCTCTCCCGGATGTCGGAGAGGTAGGCCAGATGATCGGCCCAGCCGCGGTCGAGATGGAACAGCATGATCGTGCGGCAGATCCGTTCCAGATCCTCCTCGGAGGCGCTGCCGGCGAGTTCGTCGTAGCGCCCGCGCGTGAGCTCCTTCAACTCCTCGCGGGCGGCTGCGGTGCTCAACAGCCTGTTGCGCCGTTCGACGATGATCGCGCGCTGCTGGGCGATCAACTGGTTATAGCGCCAGGTGTTCGCGTGCACATCGAGCAGGCGGCCCTCGGCCACCCGCTGGGCGTGATCGAGCAGGGCGGTGGCTTTGGGACTGGTCACCCGGCCGGTCTCGTCACACTCGTCGGGCAGCTTGCCCGGCTCGAGGTGGGCGGCGACGACGTCGTCCTCCCAGCTGGCGAAGAACACCGACGACCCCGGGTCGCCCTGGCGGCCGGCCCGGCCGCGGAGTTGGTTGTCGAGGCGTTCGGTGCGATGCCGTCCGGTGCCGATCAGATGCAGGCCACCGAGTTCGGCGACCTGATCGTGGTCGGCCTCATCGGATCCGCCGAGTCGGATGTCGGTGCCGCGCCCGGCCATCTGGGTCGAGACCGTCACCGCGCCGAGCGTGCCCGCCTCGGCGATGACGCGAGCCTCCTCCTCGTCGTTCTTGGCGTTGAGCACCACCGCCGGCACCCCGCGGCGCACCAGGCGGGCGTGCAGATCCTCGGATTCGGCGACGTCTTGGGTACCGACCAGGATCGGCTGCCCGGTGGCGTGCACCTCGATGATGTGGTCGACGATGGCGTCATTCTTGGCCCCGACGCTGACGTAAACCCGGTCTGGCTCATCGACCCGGACGTTGGCGGTGTTGGGCGGGATGGGCGACACCGCCAGTGAATAGAACTGGCGCAGCTGCTCGCCGGCGGCCAGTGCGGTGCCGGTCATCCCGCACACCGTGGGATAACGGTTGATCAGCGCCTGCACGGTGATGGTGTCGAGCACCTCGCCGGTCTCGGTGGTCTCGATACCCTCCTTGGCTTCGACCGCCGCCTGCAGGCCGTCCGGCCAGCGTTGCAGTGCGGCGATCCGGCCGCGGGAAGCATTGATCAACTGAACCGCGCCGTCGCGCACGATGTAGTGCACATCGCGCGCCAGCAGCACATGGGCGTGCAATGCGACGTTGACTTCGGTCAGCGTGGTGGCGACGTTCTCCTCGGCGTACAGGTCGATACCGCCGAGTGCGCGCTCCAGCCGCTGGGCGCCGGCCTCAGTGAGGTGCACGTTGCGATTGTCGTCATCGGTGGCGAAGTACCGGTCGGCATGCTTGTCGGCGACGAGCTCGCCGACCAACCGAACGATCTCCAGTTTCGGCGTCTCCCGGTGCGAGGTGCCGGCCAGCACAAGCGGCACCAGCGCCTCGTCGACCATCACCGAGTCGGCCTCGTCGACGATCGCGACATCGGGGTTGGGCGCCACCAGATCGGCGACGTCGGTGACCAACTGGTCGCGCAGCACATCGAAGCCGATCTCGTTGACTGACCCATAGGTGACATCACACTCATAGGCGGCGCGACGTTGCGCGGGCGTGGAATCCGCGGTGATCCAGCCGACCGTCAACCCCAGCGCCTCGATCAGCGGACCCACCCACTCGGCGTCGCGCCGGGCCAGATAGTCGTTGATGGTCACCACGTGGACGTTGCGGCCGGCCAGGGCGTATCCGGCCGCGGCGATCGCGCCGGACAGCGTCTTGCCCTCGCCGGTACCCATCTCGATGACGTCCCCGGCCATCATCCGCAGCGCACCGAGCAACTG
>JBAXIR010000209.1:0-3887 GCA_037138275.1 Mycobacteriaceae bacterium
CTGGGCCTGCTCACCCACTCCACCGCGGGCTTCATCGACCCGGGCTTCTCCGGGCACATCACCCTGGAGTTATCCAACGTCGCCAACCTGCCCATCACGCTGTGGCCCGGGATGAAGATCGGTCAGCTGTGCCTGCTGCGGTTGACCAGCCCGGCCGAACACCCCTACGGCAGCGCCTCGGTCGGATCGAAGTACCAGGGCCAGCGCGGGCCCACCCCGTCCAAGTCGTACCTGAACTTCATCCGCTCGTCCGGATAGACCGGCTGTAACGCCGGCCCCCGCCGCGGCGATGAACCGTACAGCGGTTCAACCAACGGAGGGGCACGTGGACGTCGTACTCGGTGTATCGATGGCACCCGCGGCCGTTCGTATGGTGCTGGTCGAAGGCGAGGACGCCAACGGCGCCACCGTCGATCAGCACTGCGTCAACTTCACCACCGGCACTGCCGCTGAACACGTGATCGCGGGGATCCTCGGCACCCGCGACAGTGCCGTCGGGGGTGCCCATCGCATCGTCTCCACCGGGGTGGCATGGTCTGACCACGCCGCAGCCGCTCAGCTGACGAAAGCCCTGCGGGCGAACAACATTGATGACGTCGTCCTGGTCTCCGAACTGCACGCGGCGAGCGCACTGGCACAGGCGATCGGGCAGGCACTCGGTTGTGAGCACACCGCGTTGATGTTCCTCGAACGCGATACCGCCACGCTCGCGGTTGTGCGCATTGCCGACGGTGCGGTGGTCCGGGTTGACAGCCGAAGCCTGCACGCCGCCGACGCGGTGGTCGAGATGCAGAACATGATGGCCGGCCTGGAACGTCTGGCCCACCCGCCGCAGGCGGTGTTCGTGGTCGGTTCCGGTATCGACGTCGCCGCACTGAAACCGAGGCTTGCGGCCGCCACCACCCTTCCGGTGCACGTCCCCGACGATGCCGCGCTGGCCCTGTCCCGCGGCGCGGCGTTGGCGGCGGTCAACGCTCCCCGCTTCGAGGCCTCGACGGTCGGGATCGCGCCCAACGGGGACACCCGCACCGTCGCTGGCATCACCCAGCGCGCGGCCGTGACGCCACTGGGGTACAGCGCGATGCCCGACAACGATGTCGACGACGCCTACTCCGATCACGCTGACGATCACCCAACCGGCCGGGATGACACCGGCGAAGCGATCGAGCCCGAACGTGAACCGTTCCTTCTGGTGGGCACCGCGCTGATGGCGCTCTTCGTCGTGGGGGTGTTCGCCCTGGTGATCTCACTCGTTGTGACCATCCGGCCGGCCGCCGAGTCGCGGGTCGTTCCTAACGAGAGCGCTGCAATATCAAGCAATCAGCCAGTGGCTGCGGTACCGGAGACGATCGCGAATCCGGTTCCGGTGGTGCAGGAGGTCCCGCGCACGGTCTTCGTGACACCCCAGCTTGCCGCACCCCCGGCGGCATCGTTCGTACCGCAGGCCCCGGCCCCGGCGGCCCCGGCCGCACCCGCACCCGCACCCGCGGTGCCCGCCGTGGTTCCGCCGCCCGCCGCTCCTGCGCCTGCCCCCGCTGCCCCGGCACCGGTCATTCAACCGGTCCTGCCGCAGCTTCTGCCCCAGCTCCTGCCGCAACTTCTACCGCAGATCCTGCAACCCCCGGTCCGGAGTACCGCGACGCCGCGCGCACCTGTTACATCCCCGGAGCAGTCGTCGTCATCAACAGCAACGTCGACGCCCACGTCTGCACCTGAGCCCAGCTCCGCAACCACGTCATCGTCGGCGCCGGTCTCAACTCCGGCAGTGATCCCAACACCGACTTCAGCCTCAACACCGGCACCGGTCTCAACACCGACATCGGCCTCAACACAGGCACCGGTCACAACCAGCGTCGCACCGACTGATCCCACCGAATCTGCCTCGGGCACAACCAAATCCGCCGTTTCGACAACCCCTCTCGCGCCGGTAGGGCCACCGGCGTAAGTTCGTGGTCGTGGATATCGCAACGGCATTGATCGCGGAGAATGCCGCGTTCGCCGATCTGTTTCGCAACGCCGACCTGTCGACAACGGTGCCGACCTGCCCGGAATGGTCGCTGGAGCAGTTGATGCGCCACGTCGGCCGCGGCGACCGATGGGCCGCACAGATCGTCGCCGAGCAACTGACCGACCGTCTCGACCCGCGCGCGGTGGCCGGTGGCAAGCCCCCGGCCGGTCGAGACAATGAAATCGCCTGGCTGCAGGACGGGGTCCGTGCGCTTCTCGACGCCGTCGGGAAATCTGGTGCGCAGACGCCGGTGTGGACCTTCCTGGGAACACGGCCGGCCGCGTGGTGGATCCGCCGACGCCTGCATGAGACCGCCGTGCACCGGGCCGACGCGGCACTGGCACTCGGCACCGAATTCTCGATTGACGCCGCAGTCGCCGCCGACGGCATCACCGAGTATCTGGAACGGGTGATGATCCGGTCAGCAGAGAATGATCCGGCCTGGGGAGGTCCGCCTTTGAGCGACGGGCAGTCGCTGCACCTGCATGCCACCGACGACGGACTCGGTACCGCGGGCGAGTGGACCATCTTCGGCCGTGCCGTTGGCATCGAGTTCGAACACGGACACACCGAGGCGACCACGGCACTGCGCGGGCCTGCCCGCGATCTGCTGCTGTCGATCGTGCGCCGCGGCAATGCGGCCGAACTCGGCGTGCAGATCTTCGGTGATGAGTCGGTCTGGGAGACCTGGTTGGTCCGCACTCCGTTCTAGACCGGTACTTTGAGATGCCATGAGCACTTCGGAGATCGCCACCGTCCTCGCTTTCCACGATGCGTTGAGCGCCACTGACATCGACACCCTGATGTCCTTGGCGAGTGACGATATCGAGATCGGCGATGCGTACGGCGCAGCGCAGGGCCACGCCGCACTGCGGCAGTGGGCCCAACGTCTTGATGCGAGCGTCGAGGTCGGCGAGATTTACTACCGCGACGGTGTTGTCGTCGTCGGGGAACGCATCACGGCGAAGTCCGATCCCGGCGATGTTCGCACGGCAGCATCGGCATTCCGGGTGGTGCACGATCACGTCACCTCGGCGTTCCGCCACGACGATCTCGCTGCCGCCCTGGCGGCCACCGAACTGACCGACGAAGACTTTCAGGCCTGATTCCGATGCGCGGAATCATCCTGGCCGGCGGATCGGGCACTCGGCTATACCCGATCACCCAGGGCGTCAGTAAGCAGTTACTTCCGGTCTACGACAAGCCGATGATTTACTACCCGTTGTCGACGCTCATCATGGCCGGCATCCGCGACATCCTGGTGATCGCAACCCCGGAGGATCGTCCGGCCTTCGAACGCCTCCTCGGTGACGGGTCGCAATTCGGGATCAGCATCACACACGCCGTCCAGGAAAGCCCCGACGGACTGGCACAGGCTTTCGTGATCGGCGCCGATCACATCGGTTCCGGACCGGTGGCGCTGGTCCTGGGCGACAACATCTTTTACGGCCCAGGCGTGGGAACCAGCCTCAACCGATTCGCGAACGTCGACGGTGGCGCTATCTTCGCTTACTGGGTGGCGAATCCCGCTGCTTACGGTGTCGTCGAATTCGACTCCGCAGGAAGGGCTTTAGCGTTGGAGGAGAAGCCGGCCACGCCGAAGTCCAACTATGCGATCCCAGGGCTGTACTTCTACGACAACGACGTCATCGAGATCGCCCGATCGCTGAAACCCTCAGCCCGCGGTGAACTGGAGATCACCGCCGTCAATCAGGCCTACCTCGAGAATGGTCGGTTGCATGTTGAGGTACTTCCACGTGGTACCGCCTGGCTGGACACCGGAACGTTCGAATCGCTGCTCGAGGCGGGCAACTTCGTCCGGACCATAGAAACCCGGCAGGGTCTCAAGGTGTCCTGTCCGGAGGAGATCGCCTGGCGG
>JBAXIR010000210.1:0-3861 GCA_037138275.1 Mycobacteriaceae bacterium
GGCACTTTCAGCGCCTTCATGATTTTGCTCGCGGAATGCCCGACGAAGAGCCGTTTGGGCTGGGCCATCCGGCTGGAGCCGATCACGACGACCTCGTCATCGGCGAAGTCCAGTCCGCGCACGGCGTCGCGTATCGAATCCCCATGCCCGACGACGCTGGTCACCTCGCCCAGCGCAGCCTGGGCCTTGGCCACCAGGGCGGCAGCGTGTCGCTCGGCCAGTTCGGTCCACTCCCGGCGAGTGTCCTCGCCGACGGCAACCAGCGACATCAGTCGCAACGGCACCTTCCATTCGGTCGCAAGCCGAATGGCATTGCCGAGGAGATCCTCGGCTCCGGGGGACATGCCGGTGGCACAGGTGATCCGGGAGACGCCGGGATGGAATTGGTAGCCGCTGGGCGCCAGGGCCACCGGCACCGGCGAGGAGTGCAGCAGGGTATCGGCGAGGCTGCCGACGCCGAACCGCTTGGCCCGGACGCGATGGCGGGTGCCGACGACGATCAGGCTGGCAGCACCGCGTTCGGGGTCGGCCGCCGCGTCGAGCAGGCCGTGGGTGATCGACTCCGACCGTCGCACGTGGCCTTCGGCCGACACGCCTCCGGGCACCCGGGACAGTCCGTCCTGGAGCCATTCGTGGCCCTGCGCCTCGAGTTCGGCGTTGAACGCGTGATCCGGGGAGTACATGTGGAAGGTCGGGGCGTCGCTAGGCAGCACCGCGACCAGATCAAGGGTTGCCCCCGAAGAACAGGCAAGGGTGGCAGCCAGATTCACCCCGTCAATACCGCGCTGACGCGGCCCGTAGCCGACGACGTACCGCATGGCTCCTGACGCTAACAGGCTATCGGCTTTCGCTCCGGCAAACAGGCAAGTCACTCCCGGCGTGTACCCCAAACTGGGCCAAGTCCGCCGCCCGGTGTGGTACGCAACGAGTTAGCGATTTTCGGAGCGGCTGCGATGAAGGCGGGACGACGATGACCGAGGTCTCTAGCGGGTCGACGGGAACCCCCCAACTCGCCCGGACCCTCGGCCTGTGGGCGATCGTGGGCCTCGGCCTGGGCTACATGACGCCGACCGTGGTGTTTGACACCTTCGGAATCGTGTCGCAGGAGACCGGCCATGTCGTGCCAACCGCCTACCTGCTGGCCCTGGTGGTCATGGTGTTCACCGCCATCAGCTACGGCCGGATGACGCGGGTTTTCCCTTCTGCGGGATCGGCCTACACCTACACCTCCGAGACCATCAGCCCCAACCTCGGTTTCCTGATCGGCTGGGCGGCACTGCTGGACTATCTGCTGCTGCCCCTGGTCAATGCGCTCATTATCCGCAGCTACCTGTACGCATTCTTTCCCGGTGTGCCGCAATGGATTTGGGTCGTCGTTTACGTCGCCGCCATCACCGGGATGTGTCTGTTCAGTATGACCAACACCTCGCGGATCAACATGCTGCTGGTCGTGTTTGAGGTGGTTCTCATCGGGGTGTTCCTGATCCTCGCGGCGAAGTCGTTGACGGAAGGTATGGGCAACGGGACCATCTTCTCGTCGCAGCCGGCGTGGCACGAGGGCGTTCACCCCACCCTGGTGATCACCGGCGCCACCATCGTCGCGTTCTCGTTCATCGGCTTCGACGCGATCACGATGTACACCGAGGAGGCCAAGGATGCCGCCATCGTGCCGAAGGCGATCGTGCTGGCACTGCTCATCGGTGGTGCCATCTTCTTAGTCTCGGCGTGGTTCACCCAGTCGCTCTTCCCCGACGTTGACGGCTTCAGCGAGGAGTCCCTGCAGAACAGCTCACTACCGGAGATCGCCTTCCTGGTCGGCGGGAACCTTTTCAAGATCCTGCTGACCTCGGCCGCGTTCGCCGCCACGGTGGCGTCCAGCCTCGCCTCGCACGCGTCGGTGTCGCGTCTGCTCTTCGTGATGGGCAGAAATGGTCGGGGTCCGATCGGGCGCTTCTTCGGATATCTGCATCCGAGCTTTCAGACCCCCGCCTATGCCGTCGTCTTCGTGGGTGTCGTGTCGTTGCTGGCGATCGGATTCAACCTCGATTTCGTGGCGTCGCTGATCAATTTCGGTGCCCTGATCGCCTTCACCTTCGTCAACCTGACGGTGATCGTCTATTTCGCCTACCGTCGCCGCGAGGTCAACGGACCCGGCCAGATTTTCAGGAACATCGTCCTGCCGGTCATCGGGGTGCTGCTGACGGTGCTGCTATGGGTGCACCTGTCGGCGGAGTCGACCAGATACGGCGCCATCTGGTTCCTCATCGGAATCGGCGTTCTGTTATTCATCACCCGGTTCTTCCGTCGCCCACTCTCGGTCAATATGGGCGAGGAGCATGCGGTCACCCGCCAGGGGTGATCGGCCGGTTCAGGCCACGAGATCGAAATCTCTCTGATAACCGGGGGGATCGTCACCCCTGCGGCGTATCCATGCGATGACGGCCACCACCAGAGCACGCAGAACGAGCGCGAGTGTGATGAACGTGAAGGTCAGGACGATCGCCAAGTGCAACGCCGCAACCCAGTCCCGCAGGGTGAGATTAAGCAGGAACGCCAGCAGGCCAGCCGATCCCAGTGCCACCACAACTACGCGGAAGTACGGAATGGACCTGGCCATGGCGCCTCGCTGCGGTCTGTCGCGTTGATCTGAAGATCCCAACATAACAACGCCGGTCGATCCTCGCGTGTCAAACGGCCAACCACTACTTAACGGTTGAAGCACCCGCGGCTTTCGGATTTGTGGCCCATCTGATCCACCCCACGGCAGCGGTTTGGCAAAGGGTAGGTTGCTATCAAACTACCCAAGAATTACCCGCATCTCACCCCGTGGAGAGGCCCACCATGCAGGTTCTGCGCACGCCCGATAGTCGCTTCGAGAATCTGCCTGGTTGGCCCTTCGCGGCGCGCTACGCGGACATCACCGATGTCGCCACCGGACAGGCGTTGCGGATGGCCTATGAGGACGAGGGTCCGCGTGACGGCGCGACGGTGTTGCTGCTACACGGTGAGCCCAGTTGGTCGTATCTATACCGGCACATGATCCCGGCACTCGTGGCCTCGGGCCATCGGGTGGTTGCTCCGGATCTCATCGGCTTCGGCCGCTCTGACAAACCGGCCGACCGCAACGACTACACCTACGAACGCCACGTCGCCTGGCTCAGCCAGTGGTTCACGGACGTGGATCTGCACGACGTGACGTTGTTCTGCCAAGACTGGGGTGGGCTACTGGGCTTGCGCCTGGTGGCGGCGTTCCCGGAGCGTTTCGCGGGAGTGGTTGTGGCCAACACCGGACTGCCGATCGGCACCGCGTTCTCTGAGGGGTTCGGGCAATGGTTGGCGTTTAGCCAGAGCACACCGGACCTGCCGGTCGGTTTGATCGTCAATGGGGGCACCGCTCGTGAACTGAGCGCCGATGAGGTGGCGGCCTACGACGCGCCGTTCCCCGACGCGAGTTACAAGGGCGGCGCCTGCCAGTTCCCGACACTGGTTCCCATCACGGCCGAGCACGGATCCGTCGAAGAGAACAAGGCCGCCTGGGTGGTGCTCACCCAATTCGACAAGCCCTTCGTCACCGCGTTCAGCGATGCCGACCCCATCACCGGCGGCGGGGACGCTGTGTTCCAGAAACTGGTGCCCGGCGCAAAAGACCAACCGCACGTGACGCTTTCGGGTGCGCATTTCCTCCAGGAGGACTGCCCCGCAGACATCGTCGCAGTCATCGAAGGTGTGGTGGCGCGCGCCCGCGGCTGAACCGGATCCTATGTGGCCGATGCCATGCGCTCGGGTGCGCGTGTGACGGCCGGCCGACTGGCGGCGGGGGACGGGGTGCGCGGCGGTGTGACACCGGCGCGTTCGGCGGCA
>JBAXIR010000211.1:0-3790 GCA_037138275.1 Mycobacteriaceae bacterium
TGAGTCGGTGACTGAATCGGTGACTGAATCGGTGACTGAAGAAGTAGCGACCGACGAGGTTGCCGACGACAGGGTCACCGACGAGATACCTGCCGATCTCGAGGAACTCGACGACGACGATCTGCGCCGGGTGCTGGAGGCGCTGCTGCTGGTGGTCGACACTCCGGTGAGTGCCGAGACGCTGGCGTCGGCGACCGAGCAACCGGTGTACCGGATCACAGACGCGCTGCACCGAATGGCCGAGGAGTTCACCGCTCGGGGTTCCGGTATCGACCTGCGTGAGATGGGCGGCGGCTGGCGGATGTACACCCGGGCCCGGTTCGCGCCCTACGTCGAGCGGCTGCTGCTCGACGGTTCGCGCTCCAAGTTGACCCGAGCCGCGCTGGAGACTCTCGCGGTGGTGGCCTACCGCCAGCCCGTCACCCGGGCCAGGGTCAGCGCCGTTCGCGGTGTCAATGTTGACGCGGTGATCCGGACGCTGGTTGCGCGCGGGCTGATCACCGAGGCCGGAAATGACTCCGATACCGGCGCAACGATGTTCTCCACCACGGAACTCTTCCTGGAGCGACTCGGGTTGTCATCGCTGACCGAACTGCCCGATATCGCACCGCTGCTGCCCGACGTCGATGTGATCGATGATTTGAGCGAAAACCTGGACAGCGAGCCGCGGTTCGCCAAGCTGTCCAGGACGACGCAGGCCGACGTGCCTGTCACGCTCGATGTCGATACCGATGTCTGACGCCGAGGGCGTTCGGCTGCAGAAGGTGCTGTCCCAGGCCGGAATTGCGTCTCGGCGGGTCGCCGAACGGATGATCATCGACGGCCGGGTGGAGGTGGACGGCCGTGTGGTGACGGAGTTGGGCACCCGGGTGGATCCGGACAGTTCCGAGATCCGGGTCGACGGCACCAGGGTGGTACTTGACGACTCGATGGTGTACCTGGCGCTGAACAAGCCGATCGGAATGCACTCGACGATGTCCGATGATCTCGGCCGGCCGTGCATCGGGGATCTGGTGGAGCATCGGGTGCGCGGCAACAAGAATCTGTTCCACGTCGGCCGCCTCGATGCCGACACCGAGGGACTGCTGCTGCTGACCAACGACGGCGAACTGGCGCACCGGCTGATGCATCCCTCCTATGAGGTGCCGAAGACCTATCTGGCGACGGTGGCGGGATCGGTTCCGCGTGGGCTGGGCAAGACGTTGAAGGCCGGTATCGAACTCGAGGACGGCCCGGTCAAACTCGATGACTTCGCGGTGGTGGATGCCGTGCCGGGCAAGACCCTGCTGCGCGTCACGCTGCACGAGGGCCGCAAACGAATCGTGCGCAGGCTGCTGGACGAGGTCGGGTTCCCGGTGCAGGCACTGGTGCGCACCGACATCGGGTCGGTGGCACTGGGTGATCAGCGGCCCGGCAGTATCCGGGCGCTGACGCGTAAGGAGATCGGCGAACTGCACCGGGCGGTGGGCATGTGAGCGGCGGGCATGTGAACGGCGTGGTGGTCGCGATTGACGGTCCCGCTGGAACCGGAAAATCAACGGTGTCAAGGGGTTTGGCGCGCGAACTCGGTGCTCGCTATCTGGACACCGGGTCGATGTACCGGATCGTGACGCTGGCGCTGGTGCGGGCCGGGGTGGATCTCGATGATCCGGATGCCATCGCGGCCGCGGCCGATGTGCCGCTGTCCGTCGGCTACGACCCGGACAGCGAGGCGGCTTTCCTTGGCGGCGAGGACGTTTCCTCGCTGATCCGCGGTGACGACGTGACCCGCGCGGTGTCGGCGGTCTCCGCGGTGTCCGCGGTGCGCACCCGCCTGGTGGGCATCCAGCGGAAGTTGGCGGCCGGGCCGGGCAGTGTGGTGGTCGAGGGCCGCGATATCGGCACCGTGGTGCTGCCAGATGCACAGGTGAAGGTGTTCTTGACCGCGTCGGCCGAGACTCGGGCGCGGCGCCGCAACGACCAGAACATCGCGGCCGGCCTGCCCGATGACTATGAGACGGTGCTGGCCGATGTGCGTCGGCGTGATCATCTGGATTCGTCCCGGGCCGTTTCGCCACTGTGTGCGGCCGTCGATGCGGTGATCGTGGACACCAGCGATATGAACCAGACCCAGGTGATCGCCGCACTGCGGGATCTCGTCGAACAGCGGACGGAGATCCGACGATGACCGAGGACGGCACCTGGGCTGACGAGAGCGAATGGGACGTCGGCGACGAGGCGGACGCTGACGAGTCCGGCGAGGCGAGTGGTCCGCCGCCGGTGGTCGCCGTGGTGGGAAGGCCTAACGTCGGCAAGTCCACTCTGGTGAACCGGATCCTGGGTCGGCGCGAGGCCGTCGTGCAGGATCTCCCCGGCGTGACCCGGGACCGGGTGTCCTACGACGCGTCGTGGACCGGACACCGGTTCATGGTTCAGGACACCGGCGGCTGGGAACCCGATGCGAAGGGTCTGCAGCAGAAGGTGGCCGAGCAGGCCTCGTTCGCCATGAAGACCGCGGATGCGGTGATCCTGGTGGTGGACGCGATCGTCGGCGCCACCTCCGCGGACGAGGCGGCCGCACGGATTCTCAAGCGGTCGGGTAAGCCGGTGTTCCTCGCCGCCAACAAGGTGGACAACGAGAAGGGCGAGTCCGATGCGGCCGCGCTGTGGTCGTTGGGCCTTGGGCAACCGCACCCGATCAGCGCGATCCACGGCCGCGGTGTCGCTGACCTTCTCGACGATGTCATCGACGCGCTGCCGGAGGTGTCGGAGACCGCGTCGGTGGGTGGGGGACCGCGCCGTGTCGCGCTGGTGGGTAAGCCCAACGTCGGCAAGAGTTCGCTGCTGAATCGGCTGGCTGGATCCGAGCGAGCGGTAGTGCACGACGTCGCTGGTACCACCGTTGACCCGGTGGACTCGCTGATCGAATTGGACGGCCGCATATGGCGTTTCGTCGACACCGCCGGTCTGCGGCGCCGGGTCGCACAGGCCAGCGGGCATGAGTTCTATGCCTCGGTGCGCACGCACGGCGCCATCGATGCCGCCGAAGTGGTGGTGGTGCTGATTGACGGATCGGAGCCGATCACCGAACAGGACCAGCGGGTGCTGTCGATGGTGATCGAGGCCGGCCGGGCACTGGTGCTGGCGTTCAATAAGTGGGATCTGGTCGACGAGGACCGGCGCTTCCTGCTCGACCGCGAGATCGATCTGCAGTTGGCCCAGTTGCAGTGGGCGCCGCGGGTGAACATCTCTGCCCTGACCGGGCGAGCGGTGCAGAAGTTGGTGCCGGCCATGGAGACTGCGCTGTCGTCGTGGGACGCGCGCATCTCGACCGGGCAGTTGAACACCTGGATCAAAGAGATCGTCGCTGCGACCCCGCCGCCGGTGCGTGGCGGTAAGCAACCGCGAATCCTGTTCGCCACCCAGGCCACCAACCGGCCGCCGACGTTCGTGTTGTTCACCTCCGGCTTCCTGGAGGCCGGCTATCGGCGGTTCCTGGAACGACGGTTGCGCGAGACCTTCGGCTTCGAGGGGTCACCGATCCGGATCAATGTGCGGGTGCGGGAGAAGCGCGCCCCGCGGAACCGCTAGCCGGATTGGGTATTCGGGCGGGGTCAGTCGATTTCTCCGATCGCGCGGACGTACTGGGTCACGCTCCCGGCAGCCATCTCGTGAGCCAACGCAGGGTCGCCGTATTCGAGCGGCCGACTGACAAATATTGTTCCCAGGCCCAGCGAGTCGGCGGCCTCAAGGTCGTAAGGATGGCTGGCAACCATCGCAGCTTCCTGCGGACGCACACCCAGATAATCCA
>JBAXIR010000212.1:0-3761 GCA_037138275.1 Mycobacteriaceae bacterium
AGGACGTTGGTGGCCACCGCGCACCAACGGTTGGTATCGATCGGTGCGCCAGGACCGGCAATGCCGCCCCACCAACCCGGTATCCGGGAGTCGCCGGTGAGGGCGTGCAGCACCAGGACGACGTTGTCGCGGTTGGGGGACAACTCACCCCAGCGTTGCACCGCGATCGAGACATCGTCGATCACATTGCCGCTCTCCAGCGTCAGCGGGCCGATGTCGACGACATCGACCTCACCCTCAGCGGGAAGTGACATGACTGATTCGTGCGAGAGGGTCACGACGCGCTCCCTGCGAAGCCGCACTCGAGGTCGGCCAGAATGTCATCAATGCCCTCCAGTCCGACGGCCAGCCGCACCAGGCCGGGGGTGACACCGGTGGCGAGTTGTTCTTCGGGTGTCAACTGCTGGTGCGTGGTAGAGGCGGGGTGAATCACCAGCGAGCGCACATCACCGATATTGGCGACGTGGCTGTGCAGTCGCAACGCGTTGACGAACGCCTTGCCCGCCTCGATACCGCCGGCCAGTTCGAAGGAGAGCACCGCGCCGGTTCCCTTGGGCGCCAACTTCTTTCCCAACTCGAACCATGGCGAGCTGGGTAGCCCCGCGTAGTTGACGCTCACCACATTCTTGTGTCCGGCGAGGTACTCGGCGACACGTTGCGCATTGGACACGTGGCGCTCGATCCGAAGGCTCAGCGTCTCCAATCCCTGGGCGATCAGGAAGGCATTGAATGGCGCTGCCGCTGAACCGAGGTCGCGCAGCAGTTGCACCCGTGCCTTGAGCGCGTAGGCGGGTGCGCCCAGATCGGCGAACACCACACCGTGATAGCTCGGGTCCGGTTCGGTGAACCCCGGGAACCGGCCGTTGGCCCAATCGAAATTGCCGCTGTCGACGATCACCCCGGCGATCGCGGTGCCGTGGCCGCCGAGGTATTTGGTGGCGGAGTGCACCACGATATCGGCGCCGTGGGCGATCGGCTGGATGAGGTACGGCGTCGCGATGGTGTTGTCAACGATCAATGGCACCCCGTTGTCGTGGGCGACTGCTGACACACCGGGGATGTCGAGGATGTCGATCTGCGGGTTGGAGATCGTCTCGCCGTAGAAGGCCTTCGTGTTGGGCCGCACTGCTGCGCGCCAGGAGTCCAGGTCGTCGGGGTCGGAGACGAACGTGGTCTCGATGCCGAGTTTGGGCAGCGTGTAGTGGAAGAGGTTGTAGGTGCCGCCGTACAACCGGGGACTGGCCACGATGTGATCGCCGGCGCCGGCGATATTGAGGATCGCGAACGTCTCTGCGGCCTGGCCGGACGCCAGGAACAGGCCCGCAACCCCGCCCTCGAGTGCCGCGATGCGTTGCTCGACGACGTCGGTGGTCGGATTCATCAGGCGGGTGTAGATATTGCCGGGTTCGGCCAGGCCGAATAGTGCGGCGGCGTGTTCGGTGCTGTCGAAGGTGTAGGACGTCGTCTGATAGATCGGCAGCGCCCGGGCGCGGGTTGTTGGGTCCGACGTCTGACCTGCGTGGATCTGCTTTGTCTCGAACGACCAATCTGCTTCTGGGTTAGTCATGTGCCATGGCCTCCTTAGGTGCGGGCAGGTTTCCCTGCCTCCTTAGGGGCCCGTCAGGGCGGGCCCGCGCTTGCCGTGCAGCCGACTGCGACTGCCCAACCTGGTCATCACCCGAGGCACCCCACCGCGGTTGGAGGGTTGCCGGCCAGCAAGCCGGGGCTTGACGCTGACACTCATGACCGGCCCGAATTCTATCCCACACCCGCGGCCGCTGGCTAGCCGGTCTGCGCACCGGAGCCGTGCTGCTGCACCATTTCGCCCCTTGTAATGTTGGCCCCGCGAGCGCGTGCTCGCCGGCTTGCAGGAGGAAGAGCGACTCACATGTCGAGCGGACAGAAGATCAAGGTCAAGGGCACTGTCGTAGAGCTCGACGGCGACGAGATGACGCGAATCATCTGGAAGCTGATCAAGGACACCCTGATCCTGCCGCACCTGGATGTGAACCTCGAGTACTACGACCTCGGGATGGAACACCGGGACGCCACCGACGACCAGGTCACCATCGACTCGGCAAACGCGATTCTCAAACACAATGTCGGCGTCAAGTGCGCCACCATCACCCCCGACGAGGCCAGGGTCAAAGAGTTCGACCTCAAGAAGATGTGGCTTTCTCCCAACGGGACCATCCGCAACATCCTGGGCGGCACGATCTTCCGCGCGCCGATCGTCATCTCCAACATTCCCCGCCTGGTGCCCGGCTGGACCAAGCCGATCATCATCGGCCGACACGCCTTCGGCGACCAGTACCGCGCCACCAACTTCAAGGTGGACCGGCCCGGCACCGTCATGCTCAGCTTCACCCCCGATGACGGCAGCGAGCCGATCGTGCACGAGGTGGTGCACATCCCCGAGGACGGCGGAGTGGTGATGGGGATGTACAACTTCAAGCGCTCGATCCAGGACTTCGCCCGCTCGACCTTCAGCTACGCGCTGGTGCAGAACTACCCGGTGTACCTGTCGACCAAGAACACCATCCTCAAGGCCTACGACGGCATGTTCAAGGACGAGTTCCAGCGGATCTTCGAGGAGGACTACAAAGAGCAGTTCGACGCTCGCGGGCTGACCTACGAACATCGGCTGATCGACGACATGGTGGCCTCCTGCCTGAAGTGGGAGGGCGGGTATGTGTGGGCATGCAAGAACTACGACGGCGATGTCGAGTCCGACATCGTGGCCCAGGGTTACGGATCACTCGGCCTGATGACGTCGGTGCTGCTGACCCCGGACGGCAAGACAATGGAGGCCGAGGCCGCGCACGGCACCGTCACCCGGCACTACCGTCAGCATCAGCAGGGTAAGGCGACGTCCACCAACCCGATTGCGTCCATCTTCGCCTGGACCCGCGGGTTGGAGCATCGCGGCAAACTCGACGGCACGCCCGAGGTCGTCGAGTTCGCGGAGAAGCTCGAGGAAACTGTCATCGCCACCGTCGAGGGTGGCCACATGACCAAGGATCTGGCCATCCTGATCAGCCCGGACCAGCCGTATGAGACCAGTGAGCAGTACCTGCACACGATCGCCGAAGCCCTCGAGAGGGCGCTGCGCTGATCGTCACGACGGTCAACGTCAACGGCGTTCGTGCTGCGGTGCGGCAGCGCTCGCCGGAGAACCTCGGGCTGCTGTCATGGTTGGAGCAGACCGACGCTGATGTGGTGTGTCTGCAGGAGACCCGCGCCGATGACTCTCAACTCGCCGAAGCGCTGGCGCCGGCGCTAGCTGCCGGCTGGCACCTTGCCTCGGCACAGCCGCATCTGAAGGGCCGCAGCGGTGTCGCGATCCTGAGTCGCACCCCGTTCGATGACGTTCGGATCGGTTTGGCAGCAACGGAATTCGCCGACCATGGCCGCTATATCGAGGTTGACCTGCCAGGGGGCGCGACGGTGGCGAGTGTGTATGTGCACACCGGCGAGGCCGGCACTGACCGACAGCTGGAGAAGGAACGGTTCATGGCTGCGCTGACCGGCCGGATGGCGGAACTCGCCGCCAGTAACAGAGACGCAGTGCTGTGCGGTGACTGGAACATCGCCCACACCGAGAACGACATCAAGGCATGGAAGGCCAACGTAAAGAAAGCCGGATTCCTGCCCGCGGAACGCCAGTGGTTGACCGAACTGATGGCGTCCGGCTGGGTCGACGTCGTCCGTCGCCATCACCCTGATCAACCCGGCCCGTACAGCTGGTGGTCCTGGCGCGG
>JBAXIR010000213.1:0-3736 GCA_037138275.1 Mycobacteriaceae bacterium
GCGGCGGCCGGCGTGACGGGTGGCGGCACCTATGACGCACTCGTCGGGCTGACCGCCCACAGCTTCGGCCACGAACTGATCTCGCTCGATCTGCGGGCCGAACGCACGTACCGATCTGTGGGGATCGCTTACCGGCTGCTCGCCTAGAGGCGAAGGCCACCCCGGATTACGAACTGAACTCGGCCAGCGCGGGCTGCCCGGTCAATAGCAGTCCCGTTGTTAGCATCGCTGACCATGAGCCTCCGCCAGTCGCGCCCGGTTTCGCGACGCGACGCACTCCGCTACGCCACCGCTGTATCGGCGCTCGCCGGGCTGGGTGCGGCCGCAGTAAGCGTCGGCGCTCCCGAGGCGGGCGCCGCCGCTCCCATGCTGATCGACTACGCCATGCGTCAGATCCCAGCAGCGGACATCCAAGCCGCCGGCTACGCCGGGGTGATCAACTACGTCTCGCTCTCGCGACCCGGCTCCAACTTCGGCGCCAAACCGATCACCCGGCCCTACGCCGAGTCGCTGACCGCCGCAGGGCTGGTCATCGTGAGCAACTACCAATACGGCAAACCGGGCGGGACAGCACCATCTGACTACACGCGCGGGTACGCCGGCGGCGTCGCCGACGCCAACACCGGCTGGCAGTTGCATACCGCGGCAGGCGGCGGCCAGAGCGCACCGATCTTTTTCTCGGTCGACGAGGACATCAGCCGCGACACCTGGAACACGGTGGCGCTGCCATGGTTTCGCGGTATCAACTCCGTCCTCGGAGTGCAGCGGACCGGCGTCTACGCGGGTATCGATGTGTGCCGGTGGGCCGCCGCCGATGGCGTCATCGGAAATTCGAGCACGCCCGGCCACCGCTGGTCCTGGCAGACCCGGGCCTGGTCTGGCAATCAGATAGAACCAAGTGCTGTTCTCTACCAACGCATCGTGAGCACCGCGTCGACTCCGGGGCCGTTGGTCGGCGGGATCGAAGTCGACGTCAACGACGTCCTCGCCGGGGACTGCGGACAGTGGAACCTGCATCCGTGAGGCCGTAAGCGTCTCGCCTCATCCTCACGTGTTCTTTCCGAAGGGCTCCAGCGTCGGCTACCGCGTTTTACGGCGCAGGAGCGGAGTCGCGCGAATGGCCTCGAGCGCGAGTCGCGGGGAGTCACTCGTACGCATGACGGTCAGGTCGTCTGCGAGCGTGCCGGTATCGGAGAGAAAGCGAGCCAGCACCGCCGGAGGCACTCGCTCGAACAGACGGTAGAACGTGTCCGGCGCACGCTCCGGACGACTGCGCAGATACGACAGGAAAATAGTGTCGAGCGCTATCGTGCGCCGGCTGCGCGCGGCGGGTGGCTCGGCACAACCATCAACACGCAGCGCGGAAACCACGCGCGGCGCGAACTCGCGGACAAAACGCTGCACGGCCAGGAAGGCATATCCGCTCGACGGTTTGACATGCCCGCCCGCCGTACCGATCCGCACGATCCGCGGGCTCGGCCACGCGTCGAAGGGCTCCGTCGTCATCGGGATCACCCCGCTCTCGTGCGAGATCGTCTGGAACACCACGCCGGGACGTCGTCGCGCGAGCCAGGTGTCGATAGCCGCCTCATACACTGCGTCCGGCAGTGGCCGCTCAGTGAAAAACGTGCTCTCCACAAGCGCTGTGTGGGCGTCGAAAGGCAACACGTAGATGAAGTGGATTCCGTCGGCCTGCGAGACATCGAAGTCCATGAGTGTCGCAGTGTCGGCCTCGAAGACCGGTTCCGTACTGCGGACGACGCGACCGCGGAAGTGCTGCAACAGGTTGACGTCGTTGCCGTCATCGGCGGCGCGCGTCAGCGATGGCGGTCGCGAGTCCATCGCGAGGCGCGCGCGCAGCACTCCAGCGCTGGTGTGGACGTCGACGTGGGCGCCGCGGTCTTCGAGGTGCTCGACGGTCACCCCGAGCACAAGCTCGATGCGCTGGCCCGCGGCGGCGAGGCGCTCGAGCGCGAGCTCGTAGAAGCGCTCGCCCGGGATCGTGCAATAGGAGATGCCCGGCGCAGAGCGAAGCACCTCGGCGGCGCCGTTACGCACGCGCCATCGACTCCAGCGATGGGTGATCGCAGACTCGAACGCGTGTGGCACGAGATCGAAGAAACACCACGTACGGTCTGCGCCGCTCAACGTTTCGCGTGGATCGACGAGCACGACGCGCGCGTCTTCCGGTAGGCCCGCGTCGAGAAGAGCCACCGCGAGTGAGAGCCCCGAGAGCCCCGCGCCCGCGATGATCACATCGGCGTCGAACGCCGGCCTCATGTGCGGCTCACTACCCGTTGGCCAGCGATCAGGCGCGTAACTCCCTGGCCAGTTCGCCGAAAGCGTCGACCCACTTGCCCATGTCGGCATCCGTGTGTGCCAGCGACACCAGCCATTGATCGTCCATGCCCGGCGGCGTCAGGACGCCACGGTTGATGCCCCACAGCCAACCCAACTCGGCGACTTCGAAGTCGGTACTCAGCTTGTAGTCGCGGTAGTTGCGGATCGGGGTCGGTGACCACGTCACCGCACCCTTGACGCCGAATCCAACGGTGTGGGCCGGCAGTTCGAATTCGCGAATGATGGTGTCCATGGCTTCCATCGCGTTGTCGTTGACCTGTTCGGCCGCCGCCAACGCCTGCGGGGTGGCCACCTCATCGACCGCGAGAGCCGCAGCCATGCACAGTGGGTTGCCGTTGTAAGTGCCGAAGTGCGCCATGCGGTTATCGACGACGACCTGCATGACTTCCGCGGTGCCACCGAACGCGGCCAACGGCAGACCGCCGCCGATCGACTTGGCCAGCGTGATCAGGTCCGGCTTGACGCCCAGCCGGGCTGCTGCGCCGCGGGCACCCGCGGTCAGACCGGTCTTGACCTCGTCGAAGATCAGCAGCACGTTGTAGGCGTCGCACAGTGCGCGCACACCGGCGACATAGCCGGCGTCGGGCAATACGATGCCGAGGTTTTCGATGACCGGTTCCATGATCACGCAGGCCACGTCCTTGCCGTGGGCGGCCAGCACGCGTTCCATCTGGCCGAGGTCGTTATAGGCCACCACGTGCACGGTGCCGGCTTCGACGTCGAAGGGCACCTGCGGGATCGGGTTGTCCGCGGGACCGATCTCATCGATGCCGGGCTTGACCGACACGGATAGACCGTCATAGCCGCCGTGATAGCCGCCCTCGATCTTCACGATGGCTTTCCGGCCGGTGTAGGCACGCGCCGTACGCACCGCGTATCCGGTCGACTCGGTGCCGGAGTTGGTGAACCGCAGCATGTCCAGACCGAAGCGTTCCTTGAACCTCTCGGCGACCTCGGTCGAGACCGGCGACGGGGTCACGAACAGCGTGCCGATGTCGTCCAGGAACTCTTTAACCTTCGCAACCACCACGGGGTTGAGGTGGCCGACGAGCATCGCGCCGAAGCCCATCGACAGATCCAGTACCTGGCGGTCGTCGCAGTCAGTGACATAGGCGCCGCGGGCAGACTTCACACCCATCGGATACGGATCCCAGTATTGGAAGCTACTGGTCACACCCAGCGGCAAAGTCTTTGATGACCGCGCCGCGTGGTCGGCCGAGCCTGGGGTGGTGGCGGCGTAGCGTTCCCACTCCCTGGCCATCAGGGCTGAAACCCTGGCCGGATCCACTGGGGTGAAGGCCTTGGGCAGCTGTCGCCAGCCGGCGGGGTCGTGGGCAGGAAACGTGGTCGGCACTTCTGTGGTCAAGCTCATCGA
>JBAXIR010000214.1:0-3729 GCA_037138275.1 Mycobacteriaceae bacterium
CCATCGATACAGCGCCGTAGGCCGTGCCGCAGGCGCCATCGATACAGCGCCGTAGCCATATCCCTCGTTGAGTGAGGAACCACGCAGGCCTCTACTCGCGATTTGTCAGCGTGGTTCCTCACTCAACGGGTGGAAGAGGCGCTACCCGCGCAGTTCGTCGACGATCGTGGCCAGCACGTCGGTGGCGATCGGCCCGGGCTGATAGAGGCAGACCGTATCGGCCAACCCGTCGGCGGCCGCAACCCGCTCGCGGATATGCGCGGCAATCTGCTGCGGGGTGCCGCAGGCGGCGATGGTGTGCAACACGTCGTCGGTGATCAGCGCGGCCATGTCATTCCACCGGCCCTGCTTGGACATGGCATTGAGTTCGGGCTGCAGATCACCCCAGCCATGGATGTCGAGCACTGGCCGGTAGGCCGGGGTGGACCCGTAAAACGACAGCAGCCGGCGGGTCGCGTCGTGGTCCTCGCCCGCCGAGACGATGATCTCGGGCACCAGCGCGAAGTCGGTGTCGGACCGGCCGACCGCTGCCAGGCCCCTGCGTACCGCCGGCATGGTCGCCTCGCTCAGAAAACGGGTTGTGCCGAATGGCATCACCAGCAGCCCGTCGGCCACCTCCGCGGTGGCCCGGGTCAGTTGCGGGCCGAGTGCGCCGACGTAAATGGGCGGCGGGCCGAAAGGATTCGGTCCGGGTGTGAACGTCGGCGTCATCAGGGTGTGCCGGTAGAACTCGCCGCGGAAGTCCAGCCGCTCTCCGGTCTGCCAGGTCGTGAAGATCGCCCGCAGTGCGCCGACGAGTTCGCGCATCCGTCCCACCGGCCGCTCGAACTGGGCCCCGTAGCGCTTCTCGATCTGGGTGCGGATCTGGGTGCCGAGCCCGAGGGTGAACCGCCCGCCGGACAGTAGCTGGTGATCGTAGGCCTGATGCGCGAGCTGGATCGGGTTGCGCGGGAACGCAATTGCCACATTGGTCATCAGATCCAGGCCGCCGACGGTCGAGGCAAGGGTGAGTGGTGCGAACACATCGTGGGGACCCTCGAAGGTGAATACTCCCGCCGCGCCCGCCTCGCGCAGGGCACGCGAACGGTCGATGGCATCGGTGGGCCCGAACAGGGCGGTGAGAACTTTCACGGCATCGACACCATAGACCGGGCCGCTAACCGACGATAGGGGCACGCCCACCTGGTCCGACCACACCCACCGGAGTCCGTCACACTGGAGCCATGGCGCATGACGTGATCGTGATCGGGGCCGGCCTGGCGGGCCTGACGGCGGCGCGCGAACTGACCCGTGGCGGGTTCGACGCGGTGGTGCTCGAGGGCCGCGACCGGGTGGGCGGCCGGACCAACTCCGCCATGCTGGCCGGAGTGCCCGTCGACTTGGGCGCATCGTTCGTCGGGCCCACCCAGGACGCGGTCCTGAAACTGGCCGCCGACCTCGGCTGTGACACCACCCCGACCTTCACCGAGGGGGCCAATCTGATCCGTTGGCGCGGCAAGGTGCGGCGCTACACCGGCACCATCCCCACGCTCGGCCTGATCGGGGTGCTCGATATCGGCCGCATCCAATGGCAGTTCGCCCGAATCGCCCGAACCGTGAGCGTCGCGGACCCGTGGTCGGCACCCAGGGCGGCGACGTTAGACGCAATTACCCTCGGCGGCTGGCTGCGCTCGATCGGCGCCACCGCGTCATCGCGTGACCTGATGGCGATCATGGCGCGAGTCACCTGGGGTGCGGAGCCCGACGAGGTGTCCATGCTGCACGCGGTGCGTTACGTCAACGCCGCCGGCGGCCTGGACCGCATGCTCGATGTCGTCGACGGCGCCCAGCAGGATCACTTTCCCGGCGGCAGCCATCAGATCGCCAGCATCATGGCCGCCGAACTCGGCGAGCGGGTCCGACTAAACGCGGCGGTCACCCGCATCGAGTGGTCGGATGACGCGGTGGCGGTGATGTCATCGGCCGGCGTGGTGGAGGCGCGCCGCGCCATCCTTGCGATCCCGCCCGCGCATCGCCTGGACATCGATATCGCGCCCGCACCACCCATCGAGTATCAGCAGCTGTCGCAGCGGTGGCCGCAGGGCGCACTGTCGAAGGCTTACGCCGCGTATCGGCGGCCGTTCTGGCGCGACGCCGGGCTATCCGGTCAGTCGCTCTCGGATGAGGGTCCGGTATTTATCACCTTCGACGTCGGCCCCGAATCAGGCTGCCCCGGTGTGCTTCTCGGGTTCGTCGACGCGCGGGCATTCGATGCGTTACCCCCGGAGCAGCGGCGCGCGGCGGCGTTGGCCGGCTTCGCCGCCATCTTCGGCGCCGAGGCCGCCGAGCCCATCGACTATCTCGACCACCGTTGGGGCGCTGAGCCTTTCGCCCCGGGTGGACCGACAGCCGCGGTACCGCCGGGATCGTGGACCCAGTTCGGAGCGTTGTTGCGCCGGCCGGTGGGCCCGCTGCACTGGGCCGGAACCGAAACCGCCGACGAGTGGACCGGCTTCATGGATGGGGCGGTGCGCTCCGGACAGCGGGCGGCCGCGGAAGTGACTGCAGCACTCAGGAACTGACGGGAGCGCTCAGGAACTCATCCGTCGCGTCGACGCCGACCCCGATGTCGCCACAGCGATCAGTTCGCGCAGATAACGGTTGACATCGCCGGGGTATTCGAGCATCGCGCAATGTCCGCCGGGCATCTCGACCAGCTTGGTCAGGTTGGGCGCGGCGGCGGCGATCTTTCGAGCCTGGCTGATCGGCAGCAGCCGGTCCTTGGCACTGCCAATCACCAGGGTCGGCACAGTGAGCCCGGTCAGGTCGATGTACTTCCGCCCAACCTCGTCGACCAGAACACGCGCCCACGCGCCGCGGCCGGCAGGCGGAGTAGCAGCGAACAGTTCGTGCACGAGTTCTGTGATCGCCGGATCGGCGTCGGCGCCGACGGCCATCATCTGGACGAACCGACGGCTGCCGGGCTGGGCACCGCGGACCAGCGGAGCCCCGCCGAGCGAGCGGATCATGCTGCGCGCGGCCGCAACTCGGCCGCCGGCAAGCGCACGCGGGACTCGCAGCAGCTTGATCTTCTCGACCAGCTCACCGGTGGTGGTGTTGATCAGGGCAACGCCGTCGGCGCGCTCGGCCACTCGGTCGCGGAACCGATCCGACCAGCAGCTGATCGCAATGCCACCCATGGAGTGCCCAGCGATCACCGCTCGTTCCCCCGGCCGCAGTGTGGCCGCGAGCACGGCGTCCAAGTCGGCCGCCAGGTGGTCGAGGCTGAACGACGTCGACGACGGCACGCCACTTCGCCCATGGCCGCGATGGTCGTAGGCGATTACGCGGTGGTCGCGGGACAGGTCCTTGATCTGCTCATGCCAGACGCGCACCGAACAGGTGATGCCGTGGGCCAGGACGACGGGGTAGCCGTCGGTAGGCCCGAAGACCTCGGTGTGCAGCCGGGTGCCGTCGGCGGCGTGCACGATCATGGTCTTGCCGTGCGGCAAGCCGAGATCACTAGCGGTTCGTGCCGGCATCCTCGCTCCTCGCCTGGGCGGCCACGCTGCCGCATCGGAGCCCGAGCGTAATCGCTGGGATGCCGTGCAACCGGGATATCGCGCGTGGCGGATAACTTGGGTACCGCCAGCCACATACGCACCATGCTTAGCGCCGCGTCGGAAAGATTCCGATGGCGCAATATCCATGACCTGTAGGTTCGGTCCAGCGATTTGCTAAGTTTTTCTC
>JBAXIR010000215.1:0-3652 GCA_037138275.1 Mycobacteriaceae bacterium
CGACGAACCGGACGGCGACTGGCCGCTACTCGAGGTGGGCGCGGTCGGTATCTGCGGCAGCGACCTGACGCTGCTGCGGTGGAACCTGCCGACCACCCTGGGACACGAGATCGCCGGAACCCTCAACGGCCGGGCCTACTGCGTGGAGCCGACGGTGCGGTGCGGGGACTGCGACCAGTGTCGCATCGGCCAGCCGCAGCGCTGCCGGGGATCAGCTCGGCACGGGATCATCGGCGCGGCATTCAACGGTGGGCTGGCCGAGCGCGTTGCGGTGCCGCAGGACTGTCTGGTGCCGCTGCCGGACGGACTGGGGGTCTCTGATGCCTCGCTTGTCGAGCCGTTAGCGGTGAGTTGGCATGCGCTGCACAAGGTTTCGGCTGCACCGGGGGAGCGGGTGCTAGTGGTCGGCGGTGGCAGCATCGGCCTGATGGCGGTGGCGGCGGCGCGCGCACTCGGCCTCGACGTCGATCTACAGGCGCGCCACAATCACCAGCGCGAGGCCGGGGAGCGTCTCGGCGCCGGCACTGCCCGCGGGGAGTACGAGGTGGTGGTCGAAGCAGCCGGCACCGACTCCGCACTGGCGGAGTCGGTGCGGCACGCTGCGCCGGGAGCACGGATCGCGATGGCCGGATTCGCCCAGGGTGATCGCAAAGTGCCGGGCATGGCGTTCCTGATGAACGAACTGACCATGGTCGGCTGCAGTTGCTACGACAACGGCGCAGGCGGCCACGAGTTCGCCCTCGCCGCCGCGGCGCTGGCCGCCAATCCTGAGATCGCCGCCACCGTCATCACCCACCGCTTCCCACTGGCCGATGCAGCGGAGGCGTTCCGGGTGGCCGCCGACCGCGCTAGCGGTGCGATCAAGGTGGTGCTGGAGCCCTAGCTGGCTGTGGTGTGACCGGCCGGGGCGGGAGTGCGGCCGATGTTAGAGTTCGCCCCGTCAGACGAGCCCGCCGCACGCCGTGGTGAGGGAACAGCCAACAGGAGTAACGAGCGATGTCCGACATCGAAATCGCGCAGGCGGCGCTCAAGCGGCCCGTACTCGACCTTGCTGAGCGCCAGTACGGTATTGCTGCCGAACACCTGGAACCCTACGGCCACTTCAAGGCCAAGCTGTCTCTTGAGTACATCGAGAGCCTGCAGGACCGCGCCGATGGCGACCTCATTCTGGTGACAGCCATCAGCCCGACGCCGGCCGGTGAGGGTAAAACCACCACCACCGTTGGGCTTGGCGATGCGCTGAATCGATTGGGTAGGCGCACCATCATCTGTCTGCGGGAGCCCTCGCTCGGGCCCTGCTTCGGCGTCAAGGGCGGCGCAGCCGGCGGCGGCTATGCCCAGGTAGTCCCGATGGAAGACATCAACCTGCATTTCACCGGCGACTTCCACGCCATCAGCGCAGCCCACAACCTACTCGCGGCAATGGTCGACAATCACATCAAGCACGGCAACTCCCTGTGCATCGACCCGCGGCGCGTCACCTGGAAGCGCGTGCTGGACATGAACGACCGCGCGCTCCGCGAGATCGTTGTCGGGCTGGGCGGCACGGCGAACGGTTACCCGCGGGAAAGCGGTTTTGACATCACCGTGGCATCCGAGGTGATGGCGATATTTTGTCTTGCCACGTCAATCACCGACCTCAAGAAGCGTATCGGCGAGATCGTGATCGGCTTCAACAACAAACGCGAACCGGTACGGGCACGCGATCTGAAGGCCGACGGCGCGATGGCAGCCCTGTTGAAAGACGCCATCAAGCCCAACGTCGTCCAGACCTTGGAGAACAATCTGGCCTTCGTTCACGGTGGGCCGTTCGCGAATATCGCGCACGGCTGCAATAGCGTGTCAGCGACACGTGCGGCGCTGAAACTCGCTGATTACGTGATCACCGAGGCGGGATTCGGCGCCGACCTCGGTGCCGAGAAATTCATCGATATCAAATGCCGCAAAGCGGGCCTGAAGCCCCGCGCCGCTGTCCTGGTCGCCACTGCCCGGGGCCTGAAGTATCACGGCGGCGCGGCATTAGATGCCCTGAATCAGGAAGACCTCGGTGCCCTCGAACGCGGTCTGGTCAATCTTGAGCGGCACTATCAGAACATCACCACGCAGTACGGCCTGCCCGCCGTGGTGTGCATCAATCACTTCACCGCCGATACCCCGGCGGAACTGGAACTGATTGAAGCCAAAGTGGCCAGCCTTGGCGGTCGGGCGGTGGTGGCCCGACACTGGGCGCAGGGCGGCGCCGGCGCGGAGGCACTGGCCGAAGCCGTGGTTGCGGCGGTTGAAAACAATCAGGGTCAGCATCGCTACGTGTACCCCGACGACATGGCGCTGTGGGACAAAATCAAGGCGGTCGCCACCGGTATCTACGGCGCGGCAGACATCACCGCAAGCGCAGGAGTCCGTGCCCAGATCGATGAACTCAATGCCCAGTGGGGACATCTACCGGTGTGCATTGCGAAAACTCAGATGTCGTTCTCCACCGACCCGCGGGCGTTGGGTGCACCCAGCGGCCACACGGTCGAACTTGACGAAGTCCGACTCGCGGCGGGAGCAGGTTTCGTCGTCGTCGTTGCCGGTGGCCTGATGACCATGCCGGGGCTGCCGAAGGTACCGGCCGCGGAGCGCATCGACGTCGACGCCCACGGCAATATCAGCGGCCTCTTCTGACGCCGCGGAACTAACCCGCGAGCGTCAACTGATCCTCGGTGTGGAACTGCTCCTCGAGGGCCTCCGGGGAGGCGTCGCGGTCGATCATGAATAGGTCGGCTCCGCGGGCGGACTCAATGGCGCCAAGGCGGCGAGTGAGCTTATCGGCGGCATAGGCAGCCAGTTCGTCGGCGTCAAGGCCGAACGGCGGGTCGTCCCCGAACCTCTCGGTACCGGACGACACGCTGCCCACCGCCAGTCCCATCAACTCGCCCATCCGGTCGGTGACCGCCTGCCAGTTGGCGTCATCGGCCGCGACGTGACGGCGGCAGGTGAAGGTGCCCCAGGCCATATGGCGGCGCTCGTCGTCGCCGATGTGCTTGATGACCTTCTGCATGCCGGGCAGGATGCCCCGGCTGTTGCACACCTTGTTCCAGCCGTAGTAGCCGGTCAGTGCCAGGCACCCCTCGACCACATGGTTGTAGGTGACGGAGGCGCGAATCTGGTTGACCGGTCCGGGGTCGAGTTGCAGTGCGTAGAGACTCTCCGGGAGTTCGCGGGTGAAGATCTGCGACAGCGGCTCATTGGACTCGACGAACTCGTGCAGGTCCGACGTCACACCCACCGCGTCGAACCACAGCCGAAAGGCCAGCGCGTGCTTGGCCTCCTCGTAGACGAACTGGGTCAGGTACATCTCGTCGGCGAAGCGGCCCTCGGCGGCCATCGCCGCCACGAACGGCTGCAGATCCTGAGTCACCGACTCCTCGCCGGCCAGGAACTGCGCGGCCAGCATGGTGGTGTACTCGCGCTCGCGGTCGGTCATCGCCGCGAAGTCCGCCGCGTCCTGACGGAAGTCGATGTCGGCCGGGTTCCAGTGCTTGCCGGCACCCTTGAGAAACAGCCGCATCGGGAAGGATTCCTGGCTCAGTCCGCCGGCACCGAGGGAGGCGTAGCCCGTCCGCTTACCGTGTTCGATAGTGCGTGTCATGAATGGCTCCTTTGCCTG
>JBAXIR010000216.1:0-3598 GCA_037138275.1 Mycobacteriaceae bacterium
TCCACGGCCGGGCGCTGCGCGACGACGACTCGGTGATCGAGGGCCTGTACGCGGCCGGCAACGTCAGCTCACCGGTGATGGGCCACACCTATCCGGGGCCCGGCGGCACTATCGGGCCGGCGATGACCTTCGGCTACCTGGCCGCCCTGCATATCGCCGGAAAAAGCTGACGTGCCCATCGATCTCGACGTCGCCCTGGGCGCCGAACTCGATCCGGTCGAGTTCTCCTGGACCAGCAGCGACGTGCAGCTCTACCAGCTGGCCCTCGGTGCAGGTCGAGACCCGATGGACTCCCGCGAACTGCGCTACCTGACTGACGACACCCCGCAGGTGTTGCCGACGTTCAGCAGTGTCGCGACAACCTTCCATATGACCGAGGCGCCGAAGGTCAGCTTCCCCGGCATCGAGATCGAGTTGAGTCGGGTCCTGCACGCCAGCGAGGCGGTACGCGTTCCCGGCCCGCTACCACCGAGCGGCTCTGGGCGCGCGGTCACCCGGATCACCGACATTTGGGACAAGGGCAAAGCCGCGGTCATCCTCAACGAGACCACGGTCACCGATCCAGCGGGCACTGAGCTGTGGACGGTAAAGCGGTCGATCTTCGCTCGCGGCGAGGGCGGCTTCGGCGGCGAGCGCGGACCGTCGACGTCGACGGCATCGCCGGACCGCGCACCGGACTTCGAGATCGACATTCCGGTGCTGCCGCAACAGGCGCTGCTCTACCGACTCTGCGGTGACCGCAACCCACTGCACTCCGATCCCGGATTCGCCTCCGCCGCAGGCTTTCCCAAGCCGATCCTGCACGGGCTGTGCACCTACGGCATGGTCTGCAAAGCGCTGACCGACACCCTTCTGGACGCCGACACGACCCGGGTCGGTTCCTACGGTGCGCGATTCGCCGGCGTGGTATTCCCCGGCGAGACCCTCAAGGTATCGGTGTGGAACGACGGCGGCCGCTACATCGGCGTCGTCACCGCACCCAGCCGGGACAACGCGGCCGTCCTCTCAGATGTGGAGTTGACTCCCGCATAACCGGGGTCTAGCTGCGTCTAACGACGCAAACTCCGCCTCCGGTAACGAAGCCTCGGTATGGTGGGATCTCCGCCTCTGCGGCGGATCGGGAGTCAGGGGTAGGTGTGCGGGGCAAGTTCGTGACCGGGGGAATTAGATCGGTCGTCACCTCGGTTGTTATCGTGATAGCGGCCCTGGCCCTGTGTGTGCCGGCCAATCTCAGCCTGGGCATCCAACTGCTTACCAACACGCTGGTGGTGATCGCCGGCAACGATAACCCCGCCGGCCTCACCCCGAAGATGCAGCAGGAACTCGGCGGGGATCCGTGGTATCCCGAGCCGAATACAAACCAGTACCGGCCGGTGGGCACCTTCGGCCAGGGTTACCTCGACACCGCCAACAATCCAGGGTCGCCCTACTACGGCTGGGACTTCATCCGGGTCGAGTGGCCAGCGAAGATCGGCCTGCCGAGCCGAGGGGGTTTGGCGTATGAGCCCCAACAACTCCAGGGCCTCCACAATGTCGATCGGGCTATCACCGATGTGCTTGCCACCCTGAATCCCGGCGAGAAGGCGGTCGCGGTCGGGTATTCGTCGAGCGCCAATGTGCTGGTGCGGGAGATGCGTAATCTGCAGGGCCAGCCCAGCGGCGCCCCGCCGACTGACCAGCTGGGGTTCTTCCTCATGGGTAATACGAACCGACCCAACGGCGGGATCCTGCAGCGGTTCCCGGGGCTCTATATCCCCGACGTAGACATCCGTTTCGACGGGTCGACCCCGATCGACACCCCCTATGCCACAACCGATATCGGCTGGGAGTACGACACCGCGTCGGACTTCCCGCTGTACCCACTCAACCTTCTCGCCGACCTCAATGCGGTGTTTGCCGGACCAATCACACACAGCAACTACTTCAACGCCGACGTCAACGGCCCCCGGGCCTTTCCGGACACGACGGTCGGCAATATCACCTACATCACACTTCGGGCGCCTCATCTGCCGCTGCTGCTGCCGTTCTATTACGCCGGTTTCCCCAAACCACTCTTGGACCTTGTCGAGCCGGCGCTGACGGTGATGATCGACTGGAGCTATGACCGCTCGATAAGCCCGGGCACACCAACGACGGCGCGGCTGATCCCGAACATCAACCCCATCACGGCCATTGGCGACTTGGCCAAAGCTGTCGTCGAAGGCGTGCGAAGATTCAGCGCGGACCTCCGACCCGCAGTTCCGGCGGTCCCGGCTCAAGCAGCGGCTAGGTACTTGCCTCGACCGCTTCCGACTGTCTTAACCGCCACCCAACGACAGCGCACCCCGGCCATCCCGCGACGCGCGGCAACGGCGCAGCGGTCCACATCGGCAGCGGCAACACCGACCCAGCGGCAGTCCCGCGCAGTGAGGTAGCTCCCCCCGGCGTCAGCCGAGAATCAGACCGGACGTCGGCACACCGGTGCCGGCCGTGACAAGCACATGTTCGACGTCGTTGACCTGGTTGACCGATGATCCGCGCAGTTGCCGCACACCTTCGGCGATGCCGTTCATGCCGTGGATGTAGGCCTCGCCGAGTTGACCGCCGTGGGTGTTGATCGGCAGCCGTCCGCCGATCTCGATTGCGCCGTCTTTGATGTAGTCCTTGGCCTCACCCCTACCGCAGAAACCTAACTCCTCCAACTGAATCAGGGTGAACGGCGTGAAGTGGTCATAGAGAATCGCAGTCTGAATATCAGTCGGCTTCAGCCCTGACTGCGCCCACAGTTGCCGACCCACCAGACCCATTTCCGGCAGCCCGTCGAGTTCGGGCCGGTAGTAGCTCACCATCGAGTACTGATCGGGACTTGAACCCTGCGATGCCGCCTCGATGATCGCCGGCCGATGCTTGAGATCACGCGCGCGCTCGGGTGTGGTCACGACGATGGCCACCCCGCCGTCGGTCTCCTGGCAGCAGTCCAGCAGTCGCAGCGGCTCGGCGATCCACCGCGAGTTCTGATGGTCCTCGATCGTGATCGGCTTGCCGTAAAAGTACGCCTTGGGATTATTGGCGGCGTGCCTGCGGTCGGCCACCGAGATGGCGCCGAAGTCGCGGCTGGTAGCACCTGAGAGGTGCATGTACCGCTTGGCGATCATCGCCACCTGCGCGGCCGGCGTAGTCAACCCGTGCGGATAGGAATAGGAATTGTCGACGCTGGTGGAGTCGGCACCCTGAATCAGCCGCATCTGCACCTGACCGAAGCGCATTCCGGAGCGTTCGTTAAAAGCCCGATATGCCACAACGCATTCCGCGACTCCGGTGGCCACCGCGATGGCGGCCTGCTGGACGGTGGCACACGCCGCGCCGCCCCCGTGGTGGATCTTGGAGAAGAACTTCAAGTCCCCAATACCGGTGGCCCGTGCGACGGCGACCTCGGTGTTGGAGTCCATGGTGAATGTCACCATGCCGTCGACATCGGTCGGTGTCAGGCCTGCATCATCAAGTGCGGCCAATACTGCTTCCGCGGCGAGTCGAAGCTCGCTGCGGCCGGAGTCCTTGGAGAAATCGGTGGCACCGATCCCGGCGATCGCGGCTTTACCGGACAGCTCACCGGGCATCA
>JBAXIR010000217.1:0-3536 GCA_037138275.1 Mycobacteriaceae bacterium
CTTGATGGTCTCGCGAAACTGGGCGATCTGCCACAGGGCCGGGTTGGGTGGCGCCCCGGCCGGACCGTTGAATTCATCGCCAAGGAACTCCGGCACCGCCGCCGCGGGCGCAGGCGGGGCATCTGGAGCGGGCGGGGCCGGCGGCACCGGTCCCGGGGCCTCCGGGCCTGCCGGGTCGGCGCCGGCCTTCGGCGTGGGAATCGCAACGGCGGCGACACCCAGTCCGGCCATCATCATCGCGTTACGACGGTCGATCTCGGGCATGGCTCCATACTTTAAGGCCCGAACGCCGAAGTGCCTACATCCGGGGCCGTCCGCAATGTCTGCCAGCTATCCGGAAGTCAGCCGACCAACCTCCTCTAGCTGCGCAAATGATTTAACCGGTACCGGTTGGAAAAACCGTCGACCATGTTCGAGCGGGCCGAACGCGGACCCGCTCCCACGCGCAGCCACGCCTGTTGTTCCGTTGCAGCGCTAACGCCTTCGGAGTAGGGCACAGTGTTGACGTAGTTCAGCGGTTATGCAGTTCAGCAGCAGCCGTGACTTGCGGAAACCAAGGAGCACCATGACCACATTGCGCCGCGCGATCACCGTCCTCGGGATCGCTGCATTAACCGCGTCCAGCGTCACCAGTTGCGGCGGCCCCAAAGGTGGTTCCGGCGACACTGGAGGCACGGCTTCCCAGGGCGGCGAAATGAATGCCACAGTGACGTCGTTCCCGGACTACGTCGACCCGCAACTGTCCTACACGGTTGAGGGCTGGGAGGTGTTGTGGAACACCTACATCCCGCTTCTGACCTACCGCCACCAGAACGGTCAGGCCGGCACTGAGGTGGTTCCCGGCTTGGCCAAGGGCATGCCGGAGATCTCGACTGACGGCAAGACCTACAAGCTGACACTGCGGCCGAACATGAAGTACTCCGATGGAACACCGATCAAAGCCACCGACTTCACCTATGCAATCAAACGACTGTTCAAGGCCAACTCCGGCGGATCGGTGTTCTACGAGGACATCGTCGGTGCCAAGGATTTCGCCGAGGACAAGGCCGACGCCATCAGCGGTATCGTCGCCGATGACGCCACGGGCGATATCGCCATCACACTGGATAAGCCCAACGGCACCTTTACCAACGTGCTGGGGTTGACGTTCGCCGCGCCCGTTGCACCGTCAACGCCACTGGACAAAGAGGCGACGAACAATCCGCCACCGTCGAGCGGCCCCTTTATGATCACTAAGGTCGACGCTCCCAATAGCTTGACGATGGAGCGCAACCCGCAGTTCAAGACGGTCCAAGACGCCGGCGCCACCGAAGTCGTCGACGCTCAGGTCGACAAGATCATCGTCACGCAGAACAAGAACAACTCCGCGCAGGTGACCGGAGTGGAGCAGAACCAGATCGACTACATGCAAAGCCCGCCCGATGCCGACCGCCTCTCCGAGGTGAAAGCAAAGTTCTCCGACCGCTTCCGTCTCGAGAACTCGATCAACACCTACTACTTCTGGATGAACAACAAGACGGCGCCGTTCAACGACGTTCGGGTGCGCCAGGCGATCAACTACGCGATCGACCCCGAGGCGCTCAACCGCGTGTTCGGCGGGCGCCTGCACCCCAGCCAGCAGATCCTTCCTCCCGGCATGCCGGGGTATGACGAGTTCACACTTTTCCCCGGCCCGGACATGGACAAGGCCAAACAGCTTCTGGCCGAGGCCAATCCGACCGACAAGAACATCACCGTCTGGACCGATGACGAGCCGGACCGCAAGCGAATCGGCGAGTATTACCACGATCTACTCAACGAACTCGGCTTCAACGCCCAGCTCAAGGTGATCTCCGGCGATGTGTACTTCACGACCATCGGCAACACCTCGACACCGGATCTCGACACCGGTTTCGCGGACTGGTTCCAGGACTTCCCGCACCCCGACGACTTCTTCCGTCCGTTGCTCAACGGTGAGAACATCCTGCCCACCAACAACAACAACTTCTCCCAGGTGTCCATTGCCGCCAACGACACCAAGATGGACGAACTGCGCACCGGGCAACTCACCGACGAAGCCCGCAAGCAGTACGCCGAACTCGACAGGTCCTATATGGAGCAGGCGGTGTGGGCGCCATACGGCAACGAGCAGTTCTCCACATTCGTCTCGGACCGGATCGACTTCGGCAAGGTGTACTACCATCTGCTATTCGCCCACGACTACACTTCGTTTGCCTTGAAGTAACTTGAGCACAGATACCATTGATGGGCGAAGCCCGTGGCAACTCGCGGGAATTCGGCTGCGGCGCAATCGATTCGCGATTCTGTTCGGTGTGCTCTTCGTCCTGATCGTTGTTTTCTGCCTTGCCGCACCGCTGTGGGCAGACCACGTCGCACACACCGGACCAAACCAGAACCACATCACCGACAAGGTTCTTGTCGGCGGCCGAATGACCGATGTGGTCTCGCCCGACGGAACTCCGCTGGGTCCCGGATTGCGGGGCCGGTATCTGCTCGGCGCCGACCAGAACGGCCGCGACGTGATGGTCCGCCTGATGTACGGCGGCAGAACGTCGATCTACATCGGCGTACTCGCCGCGGTCATCACGACTCTGCTCGCGGTGACGGTGGGTGTGCTGGCCGGCTACTACCGCGGCTGGGTCGACTCGGTGCTGTCCCGCATCCTCGATGTGGTCTGGGCCTTTCCGGTACTGCTGCTCGGAATCGCCCTGGGCACCACACTGTCGCTCGGCGGTCTGCGGATCGGCGGATTGCAGATCGCCGGCGATTCGCTGTGGATTCCGATCCTGATCATCGGCGTGGTCTATGTGCCCTATATGGCCCGGCCGGTGCGCGGCGAAGTACTCGCGCTGCGGGAGAAGGAGTTCGTCGAAGCCGCTGTGTCCCAGGGCAAAGGACCGCTTCGAATCATGATTTCGGAGCTGCTGCCCAACATCATCTCGACCATCATCGTGTTCTCCGCGTTGAATATCGCCAACAACATGCTGCTGGAATCGGCGCTGTCATTCCTGGGCGCTGGAGTCCGGCCACCCAACGCCTCCTGGGGCACGATGATCGCCGACGGCTACCAGACCATTTACACCGCACCGCATCTGACCATCGTGCCCGGTCTGATGATCGTGCTGACAGTGCTGTCGCTCAACGTCTTCGGCGATGGTCTGCGGGACGCGCTGGATCCGCGGGCCACCATCCGGACGGGAAGCTGACGGTGTTGCGCTTCGCGGTCAGACGAACGGCCGGGATGATCGCGGTGTTGTTCGCAATCTCTGTGATCGTGTTTCTGATCTTCAACGTCATCCCCAATTCCGATCCGGCCGCGCGTATCGCCGGCAAGAACGCCAACCCGGCGCTGATCGCGCGGGTTCGGGCCGATCTGGGACTCGACCAGTCGTTGCCGGTCCAGTACCTGACGATGATGAAGCAGATCTTCAGCGGTCAGCTGACCTCGTACGCCAGCGATCAGAATGTGTTGCAGCACATCATCAGTGGCCTGCCGGTGACGCTGTCGCTGTGTCTCGGTGCCGCGCTGCTGTGGA
>JBAXIR010000218.1:0-3519 GCA_037138275.1 Mycobacteriaceae bacterium
GGATACCACCACCACACCTGCCACTACGCGGCGGCACCAACGACTACCACCACCCGGAACGACTACTGCCCAACGACCCCATCGCCGACAACCCAGCGGCCAACAACCCAGCGGCCGATACAGACGACGAACAATCGACCGGCTAGAACGCCGGCCACGGTAGCGGCCGACTGCGTTCCGGGTTGGGCATCACCGGATTGTCGAGTAGTGCGCGCACCCGGCGGCGCAGCGCCGCCAATTCCGCGGCGGTGATGTGCTCGCGCAACTCAGAACCGAGCGGTCCGCCAATGCTCGTCTCCAAGGCGGCGACGCCCTCCAGTGTGGGGTCGTCGATCGGCTTACCTGCCCACCCCCACAGCACCGTGCGTAGTTTGTCCTGCACGTGCAGAGCCAACCCGTGATCCACGCCGTACACCCGGCCGTCCACGCCGGACAGAATATGACCGCCCTTGCGGTCGGCGTTATTCACGATGACGTCAAACACCGCCATCCGCCGCAGTTGGGGATCGTCGGCATGCACCAGCGTCACTTCACCCCCGGTGTAGTCAAGGGCGCTCAGCACCGAGAGGTACCCAGCCGGAACCGCATCGGCCGGACACAGGTCCACCAGATCGGTGCCGATACTTTGATCCGCGTCATCGTCGTCGGGCTGCTCCACCCAGACTTGAAGCATGCCGAGTCCGGCCGGTCCGTCCCGAATGATGGTGTGCGGCACGACGTCCCAACCCAGCGCCGCCGAAATCAAGAAGGCGCCGTACTCGCGGCCGGCCAGCGTGCCGTCGGGGAAGTCCCACAGCGGCTGTTCACCGGCAACCGGCTTGTACACGCAGTGCAGGGTGTCCTCGCCACGCTGCGCCTCACACAGAAACGTGGCGTTGCTTGCCGACCGGATACGGCCGAGAATCTTCAGTTCGCCGCTGCGCAGCGTGTCGAGAGCCTCATCACTGCTCGTCACGATTCGGGATCGTCCTCAACATCGACCGACCGGTGGTATCCGTTGGTGCGCACACAGAAATGCCCCTCCGGATCCAACGGCTCGTCGCAGAGCGGGCAGGGCGGACGGCCGGCGGAGATGACGCGTTGCGATCGAGTGGCGAACTGGCGCGCCGAGTCCGGCGACAGGAACACCCGGACCGCGTCGGGGCCGTCTTCGGAGTCGTCCAGGATCACCGACGCGTCGTATTCGATATCGGACACCGCGAGCAGTTCCACCACGACGCTCTGCGCCTCGGCGTCCCAGCCCAGCCCCATCGTGCCGACCCGGAACTCCGCATCCACCGGTGAGGTCAGCGGGTTGAGATCCTCGACCTCACCGTCGGGCGGCAGCGGTGTGCCGAACCGGCGATTGATCTCGACCAGCAGTGCGCCGACCCGCTCAGCCAACATCTCGACCTGCTGCTTCTCCAGCATCACCGAGATAACTCGGTTGTCATGCACCGCCTGCAGATAGAACGTCCGATTTCCGGGCTCGCCGACAGTCCCGGCGACGAATCGGTCGGGCGTGCGGAAGACGTGGATTGCGCGGGCCATGGTCAGTTCCAAAATACCGGGCGCACCGCACCCGGCAGACACTCGACCAGCACAGCCAGATACCCGATCAATCCGTCGAACCGCCGACCACGGCGTCCCCGCCGCCGACCCCCGCCGCACCGGCCGGTTGCGCCTCGTCGGACGGTCGCGCCCGCAGCGCCGAGGCGAGTTCGGCGCCGGTGTGGTTGACGTGCACCACGAACGGCCGCACCGAGGTATAGCGGATCACGCTCATCGACGCCGGGTCGGCAGTGATGCGCTGGAAGCTGTCCAGGTGGGTGCCCAGCGCATCGGCCACGACGGACTTGATCACATCACCGTGGGTGCAGGCCACCCAGAGCGCGTCACCGTCGTGCTCCTCAGCGAGCCGGCGGTCATGCTCGCGCACCGCGGCCACCGCCCGGGCCTGCACCTGGGCCAGGCCCTCCCCATCGGGGAACACCGCCGCGCTGGGCTGCTGCTGAACGATCGCCCACAGCGGCTCCTTGACCAACTCACCCAACTGCCGTCCGGTCCACTGCCCGTAGTCCACCTCCGAGAGTCGCTCGTCGATCAGCGGCTCGAGTCCGAGTGCTGCGGCCAACGGTTCCAGGGTGAGCCGGCAGCGCAGCAGGGGCGAGCGAATCAGTGCCTTGATCGGGAGCCCGTCGAGCCGCTCCGCCAGCGCAGCGGCTTGGGCGATGCCCTTCTCGTCGAGTTCGACGCCTTCGGATCGGCCGGCCAGGGTGTGGGCGGTGTTGGACACCGACCTTCCGTGCCGCAGCAGAATGACGGTCATCGCATATCCCTCACGTCGCGGCCACCACGCCGGTGCCGAGCAGAGCCATCACGGTCAGCGCGAGGACCACGCGGTAGCCGACGAACCAGTACATGGCGTGGTGGGTGAGGAAGCGCAGCAGCCAGGCCACCGCGGCCAGGCCGATGACGAACGCAATCACCACCGACACGGAAAGTTGCGCGCCCGTCGCACTCATGCCCTCCTTCACCGGATGGAACGCATCGGGCAGGGAGAACAGCCCGGAGGCCAACACCGCCGGAATGGCAAGCAGGAAGCCGAATCTCGCCGACAGCGCACGGTCCAGACCGAGGAACAGCCCGGCGCTGATGGTGGCGCCGGAACGCGACACCCCGGGCACCAGGGCCAGGCACTGCGCCAGACCGACGATCAGCCCGTCGCGCCAGGTGAGTTGTTCGACGTGCCGATTCTGCCGGCCGAAGTACTCGGCCGCGGCGATGACGGCCGAGAACACCAGCATCGCGGTGGCGATCAGCCACAGATTGCGCGCACCCGAACGGATGGCGTCCTTGAATAGGAACCCGAGCACCCCGATCGGAATGGTGCCGATGATGACGTACCAGCCCATCCGGTAGTCGACATTGTCACGGTTGGCGGCATTGAACAGCCCCGCGAACCAGGCCTTCAGAATGCGCGCGATATCGCGGGCGAAGTAGACCAGCACGGCGGCTTCGGTGCCGAGTTGGGAGACCGCGGTGAACGACGCGCCCGCGTCCCCGGCGAAGAAGACCCGGGAGACGATCGCCAGGTGGGCCGACGACGAGATGGGCAGGAATTCGGTGAGGCCCTGCACGATCGACAGGACCACCACCTGCAACCACGACATCGGCATCACATTCACGCCGCTGACCGTACCCGGCCTAGGCCAGCGCGACGGGCGCGGCACCGTCGCGGTTGACAGCATCGGGACTCTAGACTCGCGCTGACGATCCGATCCAAGACTCACATCCCACGCCGACCGACCCCGGGGGCCATCTGTTGCCGCAGCAATCAGGCCGCGCGACACGCATCAGCGTGTGCGGGATGCTCGCGCTGCTGCTGACGGTCCTGCTGACGGTCACCGGGTGCTCATCGAAGCTCACCGACGTCGCCCCGGCCACCGTCGAACCGGCCAGGGCCGCGGTATCGCCGCCGCCGGCCACCGCACCGGTAGGCCAGGTGCTGCCACTCGGTGGGCAGCCCGCGGCAGCGAT
>JBAXIR010000219.1:0-3486 GCA_037138275.1 Mycobacteriaceae bacterium
TCTTGCGGGGGCGGCCGAATTCGCCGGACCGGCCTTCCACACCGCGCGCTGGGACCCCGGCGTCGACCTCGCGGACAAAAACGTCGTCATGATCGGCGCCGGTGCCACTGGATTCCAGCTGGCTCCGGCGATCGCCGACACCGTCGGGCAGTTGACTATCTTTCAACGCACCGCGCAGTGGATGTTCCCGAATCCGGACTACCACGCCAAAGTCGGCGCGGGTGTGCGCTGGGCGCTACGGCACCTACCGTTTTACGGTCGCTGGTACCGGTTCCTGATCTTCTGGCCCGGTTGCGACACCGGCCTTGCGGCGGCGATCGTCGACCCTGAGTGGCCGGACCAACAACGTTCCGTCAGCGCCGCCAACGATATGGCCCGGATGATGTTCACCCAGTGGATCACCAGCCAACTCGACGGCGACGAGGAGTTGGCCGCCAAGGTGATTCCGGACTATCCGGCGACCGGTAAACGCACCCTGCAGGACAACGGCAGCTGGCTGCGGACGCTGCGGCGCGACAACGTGGAGCTGGTCCGGTGCGGTATCGACCACATCGAACCGGATGCCGTCGTCGACGCCGACGGAGTCCGCCATGCGGCCGATATCCTGCTGTACGCCACAGGTTTTCGGGTTAACGATTTCCTGTCCTCGTTGAAGGTCACCGGTCGTGACGGAGTGGACCTGCACCAGATGTGGGGCCACCAGCCATCGGCCTACCTGGGCATCACCATCCCCGGTTTCCCAAATTTCTTCTGCATGTACGGGCCGGGCACCAACCTCGCCAGCGGCGGCAGCCTGATCTTCCACTCCGAGTGCGAGATGAGATACATCATGGGGTGCATCGACATGCTGCTGGCGTCAGGCAAGACCACGATGGAACCGAAAACCGAGCGCTATGACGAGTGGTACCAACGCAGCCAGGACGAACTGAAGACGATGGTGTGGTCACAGCCGACCATCAAGCACAGTTTCTACAAGGACGCTCGCGGTGTGGTGCACTCACTGAGCCCATGGCGCCTCGTCGACTTCTGGACATGGACCCGGGAACCGGAACCGGCTGACTTCGTGATGACCTAAGACTCAGGAAGCTGCTTGGGTGGCCGCACGCGCCCGCCACGGCGTGCCATCTCGACGCGCTGAATCTGCTGGTCCTCAGCGCCTTTGGTGTAGCCGTCGGACGCGATATAAAACACGAGCGACATCACTAGGCCGACCGCGACGGCGACTCCGAGTGACTGAACCCATTTGACCCAACGCCGGGGAGCGGGCAGCAGTGCCATCACAACTGCGGTCAGAAGCGCCAGGACCACGCAGACGACGGTGGTCACCAGATCGAGGGAGCCCGGCGGGGTATCGACCCTATTGTCGCGGTCGATCGTGAGTTGCTCGACTGCATCGAGCACCACCTGGGCCTCGTTTCCCTCGGCTTCCTTCTCCAGTTTGTCGAATCGGATGAGAAGTTTCTCGAATGCAGCTTCGGCCTGGGGATCGCCCCCGATGGGCGGGGTCACGTCAATTTCGTACTTACGCACCTTCTCGAGGTAGTCCAGCACCAGGCCTTTGACCTCAGGTGCGACGGTCGGGTCGAACGCTCTTGTTTCCTTGATGACCGACTCAAGGGTCGACGTCTCGTCGAAGAGGGTGCCCTGCGCTGAAGCCTGTTCACCCTGAACATTGACGATGATGAAGGCGAGCAGGAGTGCGAACGCCGTTCCGACGAAGCCGAACAGTGCGACGAGTCCTTCGAAGCCGGCATCGCCGTCCGCGGTGATGTGCTTATTCGAAACGACACGCACGATCGGGATGACTACCATCACCGGAATGCTGACGCTGATGAGCACGATGAGGGGGAGCGGAAGCGCGAGAAAAGCCGAAAGCATCCGGGCCTCTAAACATGTCCGGGGCGGCCTGATACCGCCGGGTCGGTACAAAGTAGACGGCATGGAACATCTCGGATCAAGTCCTCGGACGTATGCCCGCGGTTAGCGCGCGCTCCGGCGGATTCCTCGGCAAGGTCAAAGACCTCACCGGCCCCGGGATCACCGACCACTTCGGCGCGACGTGCACGGACCTGGGTGCCTCAGTGCTTGCCGCAGACGGCAACCTGGTGTCGGTATTCGGGGACACCTTTTCCGGCAGCAAGGTCGGCGTCGGCGACTGGCGGTCGCCGGTGATCCTGATCGGTCGTGGTGATGCCACCCACCCCATCGTCTATCGCACCGCCGGCGGCGGAGACGCACGCTACGCCCGACAGCTATGGCACTACCGGCATCGCAACAGTCGGGGCCTATTGCGCCGCGGGATCAGTACCGTGATCCCGTCCGACCTGTTGCGGGTGGACGACACGCTGTACCTCCATGCCATCGTCAACCAAGGATTCGGCAACGTGGTGTGGACCGAGATCTGGCGTTCCGACGACAACGGCATTTCGTGGCGCAATCTCGGCGAGTCGGCGAAGTTCCCGGCCGGCCAGTACGGCGGTTACGCGCAGTGCTGGTCCTGGGATTTCAACCCCGACGACGGCTGGGTGTACGTGGTGTCGACCGGATTCCAGCGTGACAAGGGCCTGATACTTCGGCGGGTGCGGCCGGAACATATCGGCGACCGGTCAAAGTATCTGGCCTGGGGCCACGGCCGGTGGGGAAAAGAGGCCACCGTCATCACCCCGGATGGCGAGACCTGGGGAGAGCTCTCACTGCGACGGTTGGATGGTGGCACGTGGGTTATGGGCGGCTTCCTGTCATCCGCCTACGCGCTGGGATATCGCACCATCGCCACCCCACCGGCAGACCTGGCCGCCGTTCCGATTCAGCGCCCGGTGCTGGGCTGCACCTGGGAGGACGAGGATCACAACGGCTGCCAGGTGGCCCAGTTATACGGCGGCTACGTGCTTCCCGGGAGTCGACTCGGCGTACCGGGTGGTGTGGGACTTGTTGTGTCGCAATGGAATACAGCACGCGGCTGGCCTTATCAAGTCATGCAGTTCAGGGTGACGCTGGAGGACACGACGCGGCCGCTTACCGTGGCTGCCGCCACATGAGTCCTACCGTGGCTGCCGCCACATGAGCCCTACCGTGGCTGCCGCCACATAGGCCACAGCGACGGCCCTCCGCCGGGCATGGGTATCTCGCCGGTCACCTCGAAACCGAATCGCTGGTAGTACCCGATGTTGTCGGGGTTGCTGGATTCCAGGTAGGCCGGCGCGCACTCGGCGTCGCACCGGTCCAGTCGGGAGCGCATCAGCGCGTGGCCGAATCCGCCGCCACGGAACTGCGGATCGCTGCCAATCATCGCGAGATACCAGTGCGGCTCCTCCGGATGGACTGCCTTCATCGCCTCGGTGAGTGCACGCGCCACGCCCAGCCGACCGTGGAATGCCCGCACCGCCGACGGCAACATCGCCACCTGCGCGCGCGCCGACTGTTCGGCAACGCCGGGCGGATCCCACAGCGCGACGGCACCGATTCCCGCGTCCGTGGTGGCGAGCT
>JBAXIR010000220.1:0-3440 GCA_037138275.1 Mycobacteriaceae bacterium
GACTCCGGCATCGCCGGGGCGATCCGCTCCGACTCCAGCGCGGGCCGCTCACCCAGGTCGGTTCCGAGCATCATCTCGAGGTTGGAACGCAATGACGCGAGTTCGGCGCGAAGCGCAGTCATCTCGTCAGCGGCTTGCGTCCGAAGTTCTCTGGCCAACTGCCGGCGCAGGTGGGCTTCAACGGCAAGTTCGTATTCCCGGCGGGCGGCCACCTCCCGATCCAGTTGTAGGTCGTAGACGAACTTCATATCCCGCGCCCGAGCCTGGTCGAGTTCGCTCTGCCGGCGGTAGGTCACCGATACGAAGGCCGCCATCACCGCGGCCCACAGCGACAGGATCACGGCCAGCCGCAGTAGGTCCACCCGGTTGGTGAAGACCAGGGTCGAACTCGCGAGGATGGCCAGAACAAGCAGTGCCGTCACGAGTAGCCAACCCGGCCTGCGGACGCTGCGCCTGCTGCGCACGCCGCGAGACGGAACGGTCATTGGCCGACTGTACCGCGTCGAAAGTCGTTGTCCGCCGCGACAAGCTGCGGCGATTCGACATTAATCAGAACCGAGTGCGCCTTCCGATGCGTCGCTCGCACCCGGCTCGCCGGGAGATTTGCAACAGTGCTGCAACCACAACGCTGCCACGACAAGTGCGAATGCGCTGATCGCGCAAGTCGCCACACCGGGGGTGTCAACCGCGGCAACCCGCAACTCCAAGCGCCGCGGAACCAGATAGGCGAGCACACCGATCCACCAGCCCAGCATCACCGCACCAACCCACGCCGATGCCTTGGCTACCGCAACAGATCGCGCCACCGCGAGCGGATGTAACCGCCCGGCCCCGACACCGATGCGGCCGTCGCGGATGCGACTGCGGACCGACATCGCCCACACCGCCTCACCCGCAGCGAGCGCCAGGAGCGAGAGACCGGTCCACAGCGTGATCTCCGGGAAGTAGCGGTACAGCGTCCGAACCACCAGATAGCCGATCACGGCGGCGACCACCACCGCAGTGGTCAGATCGCGCTTACGTGTCGGCCCCATCAGCGCCGCGATTCCTCGCCGAACGTCAACGTCAGCGCGGTGGGCCGCACGCCGTCGCGTTCGGCGGGCTCAAGGGCATCGAGTAACTCACGCACCGGGCGGTGCTGTCCGGCGACAGTCAGTTCGGCGGTCGGATCGATGGCGAGCCAGGGCAGCAGCACGAAGGCGCGTTCATGGGCAAACGGATGCGGCAGTGTCAGTTCTGAATCTCCGCTCACGACTTCGTCCGCACCATCGAAGCAACAGACAAGATCGACGTCGAGGGTCCGGGGTCCCCACTTCTGTGTGCGTACCCGCTCGTTATCGAGTTCGAGTGCCTGCGCACGCCGCAGCCAGCCAGGGGCGTCGAGAGCATCGTCATCGGCAATGACGATGGCGTTGAGGAACGGCCCCTGGGTCACACCACCCCAGGCGTCGGTCTCGAACACCGGCGATACCGCCACTACTGAATCCCCGATGCCATCGACGACGGCCTGAAGGCGTGCCAGACGGTCGCCGAGATTGGAACCGACGGACAGTACGACGCGGCTCACACCTGCGCCCCGGCCGCAATGTTCTGTCCGCGGCCGCCACGACGGGAGCGGCGGGCGACGACGGCCACGTCGGAGAAGGTCAGTGGGATCGGCGCCTGGGGTTTGTGCAGGACCACCTCGACGGCGTGCACCCGATCGTCGGCCATCACGTCCTCGGCGATTTCGGCCGCGACGGTCTCGATGAGATCGCGCGCCGGCCCGCCGATGACGTCGGCGGCCCGTTGCGCTAGGACGCCGTAGTCAAAGGTGTCATTGAGATCGTCACTGGCGGCCGCTGGAGCCAAATCGATCCAGACCGTGATGTCGACGATGAAATCCTGGCCGTCCCGGCGTTCGTGTTCGAACACACCGTGGTTGCCCCGAACTGCCAGGCCTCGCAACTCAATACGGTCAGTCATCGGTGTCCTCCGGATCGCCCTGCCACGCGCCGCCAACTTTAAGTGCATCGACGCTGGCGCGAACGTCGTGCACCCGAACACCCCAGGCGCCGTGCAGGCCGGCCAGGGCGGAAATCACCGCGGTAGCGGTCTCACGCCCGTCCGGGGGGCGCGGCGTGCCATCATCGGCAGCCAGCAGTGACCCGAGGAAACGCTTGCGTGATGCTCCCACCAAAACGGGAATGCCGATTGCCACCAACTCGGGCAGGGCGCGCAACAGCGCCCAATTGTGTTGTGCGGTCTTGGCGAAACCCAGACCCGGGTCGATGATCAGTTGCCCGCGATCGACGCCGGCAGCCACCGCGACCTCGACGCCGGCGAGAAGTTCGTCACGGACCTCGGTCACCACATCACGGTAGTGCGGCACCTCATGCGGGTGGTTCTGCTGCACCGAACGCCAATGCATCAGCACCCAGGGAACTGCGGACCCCGCGATGAGGTTCGCCATTTCCGGATCTGCGCGACCGCCGCTGACATCGTTGACTATGCTGGCGCCGTTCTCCAGTGCGGCCCGCGCCACGGCAGCGTGCATAGTGTCGATACTGACGGTGATCCCCTGTGCGGCAACTTCTTTCACCACCGGAAGGATCCGGGCAATCTCAACGGCCATGTCGATCCGGACGGCACCGGGCCGGGTCGACTCGCCGCCGATGTCGATGATGTCCGCCCCATCCGCGGCCAGGGCGAAGGCATGGTCAATTGCGCGGGTCGGGTCGAGGTACCGGCCGCCGTCGGAGAACGAGTCATCGGTGACGTTGACGACCCCCATCACCTGCACCCGAGTCGGCCTCACTTGCGCAGGATCAGGCCCAGTGCCTCGGATCGCGATGCGACGTCGGTCTTGAACTGTCCGCGCACCGCCGACGTCACGGTGATCGAACCCGCTTTGCGGACACCCCGCATCGCCATGCATAGATGCTCGGCTTCAATGACGACGATGACGCCGCGCGGATCGAGTTTGCGCACCACCGCGTCGGCGATCTGGGCGGTCAAGCGCTCCTGAACCTGCGGGCGCTTGGCGTAGAGATCGACCACCCGGGCCAACTTCGACAATCCGGTGACCCGGCCATCCTTGCCGGGGATGTATCCGACGTGCGCCATTCCGTGGAACGCCACCAGGTGGTGTTCACAGGTGGAGTACATCGGGATTTTCGTGACCAACACCAACTCGTCATGGTCCTCGTCAAAGGTGGTATCCAGCACCGTATCCGGGTCGGTGTACAACCCGGCGAACATCTCCCGATAGGCGCGCGCGACGCGCGACGGAGTGTCCTGTAGCCCTTGGCGGTCTGGGTTCTCACCCACGGCCAGCAGCAGTTCGCGGACCGCCGCCTCCGCGCGGGCCTGGTCGAACTCGGGGAGGTCGAGCGTGATCGAGTCGCGCTTCGCCATGGAAACTCCGTCCGTCAGTCGGCTGTGGGCCGGTAGGTGGAATC
>JBAXIR010000221.1:0-3383 GCA_037138275.1 Mycobacteriaceae bacterium
TGGTAGACGACAGGCTGCTCATCGACTACCTCGACCGCAAGAATTTGCCCGCCGGGTCGGTTCTGACCGACACCTTCACGACGTGGGGACTGTTTGAAGCCTCGAGGAATCCCCAACAGTTTGTCATTACCAGCGACTACGACTTTGGCGCAAAACTCAACCGGCCCTGGGAACGAGGAGTGCAGTACATCGTGGCTACTCACTCGGGCAATGCCGCACTGGATGCCATCAACCTTCGTTATCCGACCCTCTGGGACGACGGCGCAGGAATCAGTAAATTAGTGCACTCGGGTCGGGGCGCCTTCGGTCAGGAGCAATACCGGATCTACCGGGTCCTCAAACCGATCGACCACAAGCTTCCCGCGCCAGGCTGACCCGACTCAGCCCAACTTCCGCAACCGAGGCAGCAGGTCCCGCTCGAAGAGTTCCAGGAACCGGCGCTGATCGTGGCCGGGCGCGTGGAATACAAGGTGATTCAGTCCGTACTTGAGGTAGTCGGCCACCTTCTCGACGGCCTCGTCGGGATCCGAGGACACAATCCAGCGCTTCGCCACCTGCTCGATCGCCAACTCGTCGGCCAGCCGCTCCATCTCCTGCGGAGAGGTCACGCTGTGCTTCTGCTCGGGTGTGAGCGACAGCGGCGCCCAGAACCGGCAATTGTTGAGCGCCACCTCCAGGTCGGTGTCATAAGAGATCTTGATCTCGATCAGCTTGTCGACCGCGTCGACGTCACGGCCTGCCGCTTCGGCGCCTTCACGCACCGCGGGCAGCAGCTTGTCGACGTAGAGTTCCTCACCTTTGCCCGACGTGCAGATAAAACCGTCACCGGCGCGCCCGGCGTACTTGGCCACCACCGGACCGCCGGCACCGATGTACACCGGCACGCCACCCTCGGGAACGTCGTAGATGCAGGCTCCCTTGAGGTGGTAGAACTCGCCGTCGAAGTCCACCGCCTCGCCGCGCCACAGTTCACGCATCAGCTTGACCGACTCGCGCAGCCGGGCGAAGCGCTCCTTGAACTCCGGCCACTCGGTGATCGCACCGGTGGCGACCTCGTTGAGCGCCTCGCCGGTGCCCACGCCGAGGAACACCCGGCCCGGGTACAGACAGCCCATGGTGGCGAACGCCTGGGCGATCACCGCCGGGTTGTACCGAAATGTCGGCGTCAGCACCGAGGTGCCGAGCATGATCCGCTTGGTGCGCTCGCCGACCGCCGTCATCCACGACAGCGCGAACGGCGAGTGACCGCCCTCGTGGCGCCAAGGGTTGAAATGGTCGCTGACCGACGCACTGTCCATCCCGTGCGCCTCGGCGAGGACGCCGAGTTCGACCAATTCCCGCGGCGCGAACTGCTCCGCCGATGCCTTGTATCCCAGTCTCAGTTCAGCCACGCCCTTGTTTCTACCTCAGTGCCACCCGACCCGACAGGGCAGGCTGCCTAAACTCCACGGCATGGCTGCGGTGCTGACGGCCGTCAGCGAACATGTTCATCTCGCCCAGACCCCCCTGGTGAACTGGACGGTGGTCGCCGACGACTCAGGCGTCATGCTCGTCGACGCCGGCTTCCCGGGCCACCGCGACGATGTGGTGACGTCGCTGCGTCAACTGGGTTTCGCGCCCGGCGACGTGCGGGCAATCCTGCTCACCCACGCCCACATCGACCACCTCGGCTCCGCGATCTGGTTCGCCGGGACGCACCGCACGCCGGTGTACTGCCACTCGCGCGAAGTGCCCCATGCCACCCGCGACTACCTCGAGCAGGCCTCCCCGGCCGCACTGATGACCCACGCCTGGCGGCCGACGTGGCTGAGGTGGTCGGCGCAGGTGGCGGCCAAGGGAGGCCTGGTGCGCGAGGGTATCCCCGGCACCCGGGCGCTAACGGCTGAGATCGCCGCGACCCTGCCCGGCCGGCCGCTGGCGCTGCCCACGCCCGGACATACCTCCGGGCACTGCTCGTATGTGGTCGGTCGCGTCCTGGTGTCCGGCGACGCTCTCGTCACCGGCCATCCGCTGTCACAGCGGCGCGGCCCGCAACTGCTGCCGTCGGTGTTCAACCACAGCGACGACGATTGCGCGCGCAGCCTGTCGGTGCTCGCAACGGCCGGCACGGAGATCCTGATCCCCGGCCACGGCGACGTGTGGACCGGGCCGATCGCCGACGCTGCTCGCTCGGCAGCCCCCTCGGCCGCCCACACCTAAGCCTCCTACCTGGGCCCCCAACTGGGCCCCTCAACTGGGCCCCCCAACTGGGGTCCCCACCGCGAGCGTGCGTGTCGGTCCGCCAACACGCCGTGTGGGGCGCGGAGTTCGCGCACCGTCGTCATGCACAGGGCTGACTTTCCGCTCACGGTGGGGTTGGACACCATCACCACGTGCGTGCAGAACTCGCGGCCCTCTTCGACAGTCAGCACGGCGTTGCGACGACAGCACAGATCCTTGCCGTGACGAGCAGGCGTCACCTCGAGACACTGCTGAGTTGCTCGGCGGTGGAACGTATCTGGCACGGTGTCTACAGCGTGGGCGGCAGGGAAACCGAACAGCTGCTGCGCGGTCTCGACCTTGCCTGTGGCGAGGCATTGGCAATCTGTCTGGGCACCGCTGCCCAGGCTTACGGATTCGACACCGAGAACACCGTCGAGCTGCATGTGCTCAACCCACCCGGTGGCCACCAGATGCGACCGGCCGAAGGCCTGGTGGTGCACCGCCGCGACGGCGCACCGCTGACCTCGCTCGACGGACGGCCGGCCACGACGGCGGCCTGGACGGCCATCGAGGTCGCCCGCACATTGCCCCGCAGGCGAGCGCTGGCCACCCTCGATGCTGCTCTTCGATCCCGAACCTGCGATCCGCGCGCTCTGCAGTGCGCAGTGGCCGCGCAGGCCGGACGACGCGGAATAGTAAAAGTCCGTCAGCTGCTTGCACTCGCCGACGGAAAGGCGGAGTCGCCGATGGAGAGCGAGGCCCGACTGGTGATGATTGACGGCGGTCTACCGACTCCGGTACTTCAGCATGAGGTCATCGATGCCCGGGGCCGGTTACGCCGTCTCGACTTCGCCTGGCCGGAGCAATGGGTGGCCGCCGAATACGACAGCGACGAATGGCATGCCGGGGCTGATGCGCTGCGGCGCGACCGGGAAAAGCTGGCCGCACTACAGGACCTTGGGTGGACGGTGGTGCCAATCGTGGCCGACGACGTGCGTCGCCGCCCGCAGGTCCTGGTGGACCGAATCGGTGGCCATCTCAGCCGGGCCCAGGTGGCGTGAGCGTGCGCTAAATGCCCGCCGCGGGCGGCGTGTTGGCGTGCCGACACGCACGCTCGCGGGGATTGGGGCCCGCTAACTCAACGCCCGGTCCAGGTCGGCGAGCAGATCCTCGGTGCCTTC
>JBAXIR010000222.1:0-3372 GCA_037138275.1 Mycobacteriaceae bacterium
CGCGAACTCGACGTCATCTCCACGCTGAACTTCCCGGGCTACTTCCTGGTGGTGCATGACATCACTCAGTTCTGCCGCCGCAACGACATCCTGTGTCAGGGTCGCGGGTCGGCGGCCAACTCGGCGGTCTGCTACGCCCTCGGCGTCACCGCCGTCGACCCGGTGGCCAACGGCCTTCTCTTCGAACGGTTCCTGTCGCCGGCCCGCGACGGTCCGCCCGATATCGATATCGATATCGAGTCCGATCTGCGTGAGCAGGTCATCCAGTACGTCTACGGCCGCTACGGCCGCGACTACGCCGCACAGGTGGCCAACGTGATCACCTACCGCCAACGCAGTGCGATCCGCGATATGGCCCGGGCGCTGGGTTTCTCACAGGGCCAGCAGGATGCCTGGAGCAAGCAGGCCGAGGATATTCCGGAGTCGGTGACTGACCTGGCGAACCAGATTGCTGACCTACCCCGGCACATGGGTATTCACTCCGGCGGCATGGTGATCTGCGACCGTCCGATCGCCGATGTGTGTCCGGTGGAATGGGCTCGGATGGCGAATCGCAGCGTCCTGCAGTGGGATAAAGATGATTGTGCGGCAATCGGTTTGGTGAAGTTCGATCTGCTCGGCCTTGGCATGCTCTCGGCGCTGCACTACGTCATCGACCTTGTCGCCGAACATGAGGGCATCGAGGTCGATCTGGCCCGACTCGATCTGGCGGACGCGGCCGTCTATGAGATGCTGCAGCGCGCCGATTCGGTGGGGGTGTTCCAGGTGGAGTCCCGCGCCCAGATGGCCACCCTGCCCCGACTGAAGCCGCGGCTGTTCTACGACCTGGTGGTGGAAGTGGCGCTGATCCGGCCGGGCCCCATTCAGGGCGGCTCGGTTCATCCCTACATCAAGCGGCGCAACGGACTGGAGCCGGTCACCTATGACCACCCGTCGATGGAACCGGCGCTGCGAAAGACGTTGGGCATTCCGCTTTTTCAGGAACAACTCATGCAGTTAGCCGTGGACTGTGCGGGTTTCTCGGCCGCCGAGGCTGACGAGTTACGCCGGGCGATGGGCTCTAAGCGCTCGACCGAGAAGATGCGGCGGTTGCGAGACCGGTTCTACACCGGGATGGCGCAGCGGCACGGGATCACCGGTGACGTCGCCGACCGGATCTACGAGAAGCTCGCGGCCTTCGCCAATTTCGGCTTCCCGGAAAGTCATTCGCTATCCTTCGCCTCGCTGGTGTACTACTCATCCTGGTTCAAGCTGTACCACCCTGCGGCGTTCTGTGCGGCACTGCTGCGGGCCCAGCCGATGGGTTTCTACTCGCCGCAATCGCTGGTTGCCGATGCCCGCCGCCACGGGGTTCTCGTGCATGGTCCGGACGTCAATGCCAGCCTGGCCCACGCCACGTGCGAGAACCGCGGCCTGGAGGTCCGGCTCGGACTCGGTGCGGTGCGCAACATCGGCACCGAACTCGCCCAGCGCATCGTCGACGAACGTACAACCGCGGGCGAGTACTCCTCCCTACTGGATCTGACTGGGCGGGTGCAGCTTTCAGTTCCTCAAACCGAGTCGCTGGCCACCGCTGGTGCATTCGGATGCTTCGACGTCACCCGCCGCGAGGCGCTGTGGTCCGCCGGTGCGGCTGCCGCCGAGCGCCCGGACCGGTTGCCCGGTGTGGGTTCTGCGTTTACCGTCCCCACCCTGCCCGGCATGAGCGACGTGGAACTGGCCGCCGCCGATGTCTGGGCCACCGGCGTCTCCCCGGATAGCTACCCGACCCAGTTCCTGCGCGCCGATCTCGACGCACTGGGTGTCACCCCGGCCGATCGGCTGCTGTCGGTCCCCGACGGTAGCCGGGTACTCATCGCCGGTGCGGTGACGCATCGGCAGCGGCCGGCCACCGCACGTGGAGTGACGTTCATGAATCTCGAGGACGAGACCGGCATGGTCAACGTGTTGTGCATGCCGGGGCTGTGGCTGCGATACCGCAAGGTGGCCCAGAGCGCACCGGCGCTGTTGATCCGCGGCCGGGTGCAGAACGCCAGTGGCGCGGTGACGGTGGTGGCCGAGAAGATGCGCCCCATCACCCTGGCGGTTGGCTCCCGATCCCGGGATTTCCGGTGATGCCCGGGTGGGTAGTCTCGCCCCATGAAGCTGAACCTGACCGCCGATGAAGTTCTCAACACCACCCGCTCGGTGCGCAAGCGCCTCGACTTCGACAAGCCGGTACCCCACGAGGTACTGATGGAGTGCCTCGACATCGCGCTGCAGGCACCCACCGGATCCAATGCCCAGGGCTGGCAGTGGATGTTCGTCGAGGACCCGGCCAAGAAGAAGGCGCTGGCCGATATCTACCGCTCCATGGGCACGCCCTACCTGAGCATGGAACCGCCGGTCCGTGGTGACATCCGCGACGAGCAGATCGGCGCGGTGGTGAGCTCGGCGAAGTACCTCAACGAAAACATGGAGAAGGCCCCCGTCTTCATGATCCCGCTGCTGGAGGGCCGCCCGGAGGGAACCGACGCCGGCGTGCAGGCGTCGTTCTGGGGTTCACTGCTTCCGGCCGTCTGGAGTTTCATGCTGGCGCTGCGGGAGCGCGGCCTGGGTTCGGCGTGGACCACGCTGCATCTGATCGGGGAGGGCGAGAAGAAGGCCGCAGATCTGCTCGGCATTCCCTACGAGCAGTACACCCAGGGCGGGCTATTCCCCATCGCCTATACCAAGGGCACCGATTTCAAGCTGGCCAAGCGGCTGCCGGCAGAGCAGCTGACCCACTGGGACACCTGGTAAGTCAGACTGCGCCGGTGTCTGATGTCGCCGGCCCGGCGGCTCCGTCGAACCCCTGCTGCCGCCACGCCTCATAGGCGGCAACCGCGGCGGCATTGGACAGGTTCAGTGACCGCCGGCCTGCCAGCATCGGGATCCGCACCTGGGCGGTGATATGCGGGTCAGCCAGCGTCGCCTCATCCAGACCGGTCGGCTCGGGCCCGAACATCAGCACATCGCCGGCCTCGTACTCCACGTCCGCGAACGACCGCTCGGCGTGCGCGGTGAACGCGAACACCCGTGCCCCGTCAAGCGCCGCCCACGCATCATCCAGTGACGCGTGCACCGTCACCGATGCCAGGTCGTGGTAGTCCAGCCCGGCCCGGCGTACCTTCGGCTCAGACAGGTCGAACCCCAACGGCTCGACCAGGTGCAGTTCGCATCCGGTGGCCGCCACCATCCGGATCGCGTTGCCGGTGTTGGGCGCGATCCGCGGGGAGAAGAATAGGATTTTGAACACGCATTCCTCCCGCTTCTCTCGCCGGCGAAGGCAACGATGAACATCTATCTGGATGTCGACGGTGTCCTACTCAACCATGACGGCACCCTCGCCAA
>JBAXIR010000223.1:0-3370 GCA_037138275.1 Mycobacteriaceae bacterium
GACCTCGGGTTGTGGGACCGCTTTTCACAGTTGCCGCAGAGCAAGGTGGAGCAGGGCGCGCTGAGTGTCGACGGCCGTCCGCTGACAGTCGTCGACTTCCGGAGGCTGCGCCAACCGCATCCCTATATCGCGATGGTGCCGCAGTGGGATCTGCTCACTCTGCTCGCCGAGGCCGCACAGGCCGAACCCACCTTCACGTTGCGGATGAGCACCGAGGTCACCGGGTTACTACGGGACGGCGACCGGGTGACCGGGGTGGCCTACCGCGGCCCCGACGGCGAGGGGGAACTGGGTGCCACCCTGACGGTGGCATGTGACGGCCGCTGGTCACTGGTCCGCCGGGAGGCCGGCCTGTCCACCCGGGAATGGCCGGTGCCGTTCGACGTGTGGTGGTTCCGATTGCCACAGCAGACGCCCGGGCAGTACTCGCTGGTCCCCAGGATCGCACCGGGCCGGGTGCTCATCATCATTCCGCGCGAGGGTTACTTCCAGATCGCCTACCTGATCCCGAAAGGGAACAACGACGTACTGCGTGCCCGCGGCCTGGAAACCTTCCGACGCGAAGTGGCCGAACTCGTGCCGGAGGCGGACACGTCCCATATCCGGTCGTGGGACGACGTGAAGTTCCTCGACGCCCGGCTCAACCGGGCCCAGCGGTGGTACACCTCGGGCCTGCTCTGCATCGGCGACGCCGCGCATGCCATGTCGCCGGTAGGCGGGGTGGGCATCAACATCGCCGTGCAGGACGCCGTCGGCGCGGCCACCCTGCTGGCCGAGCCGTTGCGCACCGGCGCCGTTGCGACCGGCGACCTGGCCGACGTGCAACGCCGACGCCTGCCGCCGGCCGCCGTGACCCAGGCGATGCAGCGCGCCTTGCACCGCAGCCTGATCGCACCGATCCTGGCCGGGCGGGATGCCGATCCGCCGGCCGCGGCGGTGGCCCTGATACGCCGGTTGCCCTGGCTAGCCGCGATCCCGGCCCAGGTCATCGGAGTCGGCGTACGGCCCGAACGGGCGCCGGCCTTCGCCCGCCGGTAGCCGTCGGGGTGTGCGACGTCACCGTCAGCACGGAGTGCCCCGCCGCCAACCTACGGTATCGTAGGTTACTGACCGGTAACCCAAGGAGGAGGGCTGGTTCCATGACGGAATTGAAGTATCTCGAGCTCAACGGCGACCAGGTCGCCTATCAGGATTGCGGCCACGGTTCGGCTGTATTGCTCATCCACGGGATGGGTGGCAGCTCGCAGACGTGGCGTGAGGTCATGCCGCACCTGGCGACCCGGCACCGGGTGATCGCTCCGGACCTGCTCGGCCACGGGCAGTCCGACAAGCCGCGCGCTGATTACTCGCTGGGTGCATTCGCGGTGTGGCTGCGTGACCTGCTGGATCGGCTCGGTATCTCGCGGGCGACGATCGTCGGACATTCACTCGGCGGCGGCGTCGCGATGCAGTTTGCCCATCAGCATCCTGAGTACGTCGAACGGCTGGTGCTGATCAGCAGCGGCGGCCTCGGACCGGAGCTCGGTCGCACGCTGAGGCTGATGTCGGCGCCGGGAGCGGAATTCGTGTTGCCGGTCATCGCACCGCAGCGCGTGGTCGAGTTCGGTGAACGGGTGCGGGGCTGGCTGGGCTCGTTCGGCTTGCGCAGTGCGGAGGTCGACGAGACCTGGAACGCCTACAGTTCGCTCGCTGATCCGCAGACCCGGACTGCGTTCCTGCGGACCTTGCGATCGGTGGTCGACTATCGCGGCCAGGCGGTGAGCGCGTTCAACAAGATGCACTTCACCTCGGGACTGCCCACCCTGGTGATCTGGGGCGAGCAGGACCGCCTGATACCGAAGTCCCACGGCGAGGCGGCGCACGAGGCGCTGCCCGGTAGTCGGCTGGTGACGGTGCCGGGTGCCGGGCATTTCCCGCACGTCGAGGCGCCGCTGGTCGTCACCGACACGGTGGACGAGTTCATCGCCAGCACCGCGCCGTGGCATTGGCACCGGCCGGCACCGGTCGGCGACGTCGCCGGCCTGACCCGGTGCTGAGGGTGATCAGCGCTGCCCGGTGACGGTGAAACCGGCGAGCCAGTCCTCGTGCATCTCGCCACCGATCGACGCCCGCCACTGGTAACGCTGGCCCACTGTGAGGTCCAAGGGCGGGATCGTTGCGCTGACGATGCCGCCCTTGTCGAGATGACCGCTGTGCGCCAGTAGCACGATCGCCCTCACGCGAACTCCACCGCCAGACCCTTCTTGTCGATCTTCTCCCCGGCGATCGTCGGCAGTGGCCGCGCGGTGATCCGCCACCGGGTCGGGATCGCGAAGTAGGCGATGAGTCCCTGAAGATGTCGCGCCAATTCCTCTTCCGACGGCGGTGGTGCCTCGACGCGGTATACGACGACGGCGGCGATTTCCTCGCCGAGTTCGGGATGGGGCAGACCGATCACCGCAGCTTCCACCACATCGGGATGCCGTAGCAGGGCGGCCTCCACGTGCGGGCACGCGACGTTCTCTCCGCCCCGGATCACCATGTCCTTGCTTCGGCCGTCGATGAACAGGTAGCCCTCGGAGTGCAGGTGACCAAGATCGCCGGTGTGCAGCCAGCCGTCGGAATCTACTGCACCACGGTCGATTCCGAGATAGCCGGTCATGACGGTGGGGGAGCGGACGAGTACCTCACCAACGCCGTTGTCGTCGGGGCGGTCGATCGCGAGTTCGACCGTGGGCAGTGCCCGGCCCACGGTGTCGGCGAAGCGCTCAAGGTCGGCGCCGGCCGCCAGGGTGAGGAAACCGCCGCCCTCGGTCATACCCCACATATTCGCCAATCCCCGTCGCGCGAGTTGCGGTAGCCGCCGGGCCAGCTTCTCCAGTAGCACCGGCGGTACGGGTGCGCCACCCATCGGGAAGGACCGCAGCGTCGACAGGTCGTAAGACTCGAAGTCGGGGTGTTCCAGCAACCGCACCGCCATGGTCGGCACCGCACCCCAGCGCTGGACGCCCTCGGCCTCGATGATCTTCAGAACCTGACCGGCGTCGAACCGTCCGGCGTTGAACACGATCCGGCCACCGGTGATCGTCTGCGTCAACTGGGTGGCGAACGCACCGACGTGGAACAGCGGCGTGCAGATCAAGTTCACCGGTTGCGGGGCGTCCGCCGGCAACTGGTGTGGCAGTTGCCGGGCGCGGGCCAGCACGTTGTGCTGGTTGGCCACGATCGCGCGGAAGGACAGTTCGACTGCCTTGGGCATACCGGAACTGCCCGAGGTGAACAGGATGACCGCCGCGTCGTCCTCGTCTCGCGGCCCGGGAACGTCCGGCAGGGCGACCTCGGCGGTGCCGGACGATCCGAAACAGGTGCCGAAGCCGGCGATGTCGAGCAC
>JBAXIR010000224.1:0-3363 GCA_037138275.1 Mycobacteriaceae bacterium
CGGTCAGGTGCTCCAGCTCTCCGGCGAGTTGACCGCCGAGCAGGCTAGGGAGATCGCCGGGATGCTGGGCGAGAAGCGCTGACCAGCCGAACTGGGGCGCGGAACCGGGCTCCCGGGACCGATCAGCGGGACACGACTCGCGACACGCCCGGCGCCGTCCCCCGGCAGTCCTAGACTGACCCTCCTATGGACAGCCCGTCGTTCGTGCACCTGCACAACCACACCGAGTATTCGATGCTCGACGGTGCCGCCAAGATCACGCCCCTTCTCGCCGAGGCCCAGCGTCTGGAGATGCCGGCGATCGGTATGACCGACCACGGGAACATGTTCGGCGCCAGTGAGTTTTACACCGCCGCGACCAAGGTGGGGATCAAGCCCATCATCGGCGTTGAGGCCTATGTCGCCCCCGGATCGCGTTTCGACAGCCGCCGGATCCTCTGGGGTGATCCTGGCCAGAAGTCCGATGACGTCTCCGGCAGTGGCTCGTATACGCACCTCACCATGGTTGCGGAGAATGCCACCGGTCTGCGCAACCTGTTCACCCTGTCCTCCCGGGCCTCGTTCGAGGGCCAACTCGGCAAGTGGCCGAGGATGGACGCCGAGATCATCGCCGAGCATGCCGCAGGCATCATCGCCACCACCGGATGCCCGTCCGGTGAGGTGCAGACCAGGCTGCGACTGGGCCAGGACGCCGAGGCACTGGAATCGGCCGCCAAGTGGCGCGACATCTTCGGTGCGCAGAATTACTTCCTGGAATTGATGGACCACGGTCTGTCGATCGAACGGCGGGTCCGCGACGGGCTGCTGGACGTCGGTCGCAAACTTGGCATCCCCGCCCTGGCCACCAACGACTGCCACTACGTCACCCGTGACGCCGCGCACAACCATGAGGCCCTGCTGTGCGTGCAGACCGGTAAGACACTGTCTGACCCGACCCGGTTCAAATTCGACGGCGACGGCTACTACCTGAAGTCGGCAACCGAGATGCGTGCCCTCTGGGACGCCGAGATTCCCGAGGCCTGTGACTCCACGCTGCTGATCGCCGAACGGGTGCAGTCCTACGCAGACGTATGGGCGCCGCGAGACCGGATGCCGGTGTTCCCGGTGCCCGATGGACACGACCAGGCGAGCTGGCTGCGGCACGAGGTCGATGCCGGACTGGGTGGCCGCTTTCCGGCCGGCGTGCCCGCCGAGTATGCCGAGCGCGCCGCGTATGAGATCAACGTGATCTGCGATAAGGGATACCCGTCGTACTTCCTGATCGTGTCGGACCTGATCAACTACGCCCGGTCGGTCAACATCCGGGTTGGCCCGGGCCGGGGATCGGCCGCCGGGTCCCTGGTGGCCTATGCGCTGCGGATCACCGATATCGATCCCATCGAGCATGGCCTGCTGTTCGAGCGGTTCCTCAATCCCGAGCGCGCGTCGATGCCCGATATCGATATCGACTTCGATGACCGTCGGCGCGGTGAGATGGTGCGCTACGCGGCCGAGAGGTGGGGGACCGACCGCGTCGCGCAGGTGATCACGTTCGGCACCATCAAGACCAAGGCCGCGCTCAAGGACTCCGCCCGGATCCACTACGGGCAGCCAGGTTTCGCGATCGCCGACCGGATCACCAAGGCACTGCCGCCGGCCGTCATGGCCAAGGACATCCCGCTGTCCGGAATCACCGACCCCACCCATGAACGGTACAAAGAGGCCGCCGAGGTGCGGGGTTTGATCGACACCGACCCGGATGTCCGGACCATCTACGAGACCGCGCGCGGACTCGAGGGCCTGGTCCGCAACGCCGGTGTGCACGCGTGCGCGGTGATCATGAGTTCGGAGCCACTGACGGATGTGATCCCGCTGTGGAAGCGGCCCCAGGACGGCGCGATCATCACCGGGTGGGACTATCCGTCGTGTGAGTCCATCGGTCTGCTGAAGATGGACTTTCTCGGCCTGCGCAACCTGACGATCATCGGTGACGCGCTGGAGAACATCAAAGCCAATCGGGGCGTCGAGGTGGTGCTGGAGACACTGGCACTCGATGATCCGGCCACCTACGAATTGCTGTCCCGCGGGGACACCCTCGGGGTGTTCCAACTCGACGGCGCTGCGATGCGAGATCTGCTGCGACGCATGCAGCCCACCGGCTTTCAAGACATCGTCGCCGTGCTGGCGCTGTACCGGCCGGGGCCGATGGGCGTCAACGCGCACAACGACTACGCCGATCGCAAGAACGGCCGGCAGGCGATCAAGCCGATCCACCCGGAGTTGGCCGAGCCGCTCGCCGATATCCTGTCCGAGACCTACGGCCTGATCGTCTATCAGGAACAGATCATGCGCATCGCACAGCGCGTGGCGGGTTACTCGCTGGCCCGAGCAGACATTCTGCGCAAGGCAATGGGCAAGAAGAAACGCGATGTGCTCGACAAGGAGTACGAGGGTTTCGCCGAGGGCATGAGGGCCAACGGATTCTCGGCCGGTGCCATCAAAGTGCTGTGGGACACCATCCTTCCGTTCGCCGACTACGCGTTCAACAAATCGCACGCGGCCGGCTACGGGTTGGTGTCGTACTGGACGGCGTATCTCAAGGCCAACTATCCGGGCGAGTACATGGCCGGCCTGCTCACCTCGGTAGGCGATGACAAGGACAAGGCCGCGGTATACCTGGCCGACTGCCGCAAACTCGGTATCACCGTGCTGCCGCCCGACGTCAACGAGTCCGAGGTGAACTTCGCCTCGGTGGGAACCGATATCCGGTTCGGCCTCGGGGCGGTCCGCAACGTCGGCGCCAACGTCGTGAGCTCGCTGATCGCCACCCGCACCGCCAAGGGAAAATTCACCGACTTCTCGGACTATCTGAACAAGATCGACGTGGCGGCCTGCAATAAAAAGGTCACAGAATCGCTGATCAAGGCAGGCGCCTTCGACTCGCTGGGCCACCCGCGCAAGGGACTGTTCCTGGTGCATACCGACGCCGTCGACTCGGTGCTGGGCACCAAGAAGGCACAGGCGATGGGACAGTTCGATCTCTTCGGTGACGGTTCGGACGACAGTGCCGGATCGGTTTTCACCATCAAGGTGCCCGATGAGGAATGGGACGATAAGCACCGGCTTGCACTGGAACGCGAGATGCTCGGCTTGTACGTCTCGGGTCATCCGCTCAATGGGGTTGCCCACCTGCTGGCTGCGCAGGTCGATCACGCGATCCCGACGATTCTCAGTGGCGATGTCGCCAACGACACCCAGGTGCGGGTCGGCGGAATTCTGGCATCGGTGAACCGGCGGGTCAATAAGAGTGGGGTGCCCTGGGCCTCGGCGCAGTTGGAGGATCTCACCGGCGGTATCGAAGTGATGTTCTTCCCTCAGACGTAT
>JBAXIR010000225.1:0-3353 GCA_037138275.1 Mycobacteriaceae bacterium
CCCGCGAACGTGCGCATACTTCACAGCGCGGCGGCGTGTCGGTGCACCGACACGCACGCTCGCGCCTACAGGACGAGGTTGACCAACCGGCCGGGAACCACGATCACTTTCTTCGGGGTGGCGCCGGCGAGGAATGCGGCCACCTTCTCGTCGGCCAGGGCGGCCGCCTCCAGGACATCGCGCCCGGCGTCGGCAGCGACGACGATGTGGCCGCGGACCTTCCCGTTGACCTGAACCGGGTATTCGACGGTGTCGGTGACCAGATAGGCCGGGTCAGCGACCGGGAACGGGCCGTGCGCCAGTGACACATCGTTGCCGAGTCGACACCACAGTTCCTCGGCAAGATGCGGCGCCAATGGTGCCACCATCAGCACCAGCGGTTGCAGTGCTGCGCGGGCGCTGACGCCTGACTTGGTGAGGTGGTTGGTGTACTCGATCAGCTTGGCCGCCGCGGTGTTGTTGCGCAGATGGGTGTAGTCGTCCCGGACACCGGCGATGGTGCGGTGCAGCACCCGCAGCGTCTCCTCGTCGAGCGCATCGTCGGAAACCCTTGTCTGCCCTGTGGTTTCGTCGACAATTAACCGCCAGACCCGCTGCAGAAAGCGATGCGCACCGATCACATCTTTGGTGGCCCACGGCCGGCTTGCCTCCAGCGGACCCATCGACATCTCGTAGATCCGCAGGGTGTCCGCGCCGTAGCCGTCACAGATTTCATCGGGCGAGATCGAATTCTTGAGGCTTTTGCCGATCTTGCCGAACTCCTGGAAAACCTCGACCTCGCCATCCGCGCCCGGTAGGAAGAACTTGTCGCCGCGCTCGATGACGTCTGCCGCCGGTACATACGAGCCGCGGGCGTCGGTGTAGGCGAAGGCCTGGATATAACCCTGGTTCACCAGTCGCCGGTACGGCTCCCGGGACGTTACGTGGCCGAGGTCGTAGAGCACCTTGTGCCAGAACCGCGAATACAGCAGATGCAGCACCGCGTGTTCGACGCCGCCGACGTAGAGATCCACCCCGCCGGGATCGTCCGGCCCGTGTTCGGCCGGACGCGGACCCATCCAGTACGCCTCGTTCTCCCTGGCGCAGAACTGCTCTGCGTTGTGAGGGTCGGCGTAGCGCAACTCGTACCACGAACTGCCCGCCCACTGCGGCATCACGTTGGTGTCGCGGGTGTAGGGCCGCAGGCCGTCGCCGAGGTCGAGTTCGACATGCACCCACTCGCCGGCCTTGTTCAACGGCGGCGACGGTGCGCTGTCGGGGTCGTCGGGATCGAATGACACCGGTGCGTAGTCCTCGATATCCGGCAGTTCCACCGGCAGCATTGACTCCGGCAGTGGGTGGGCGTTGCCATCGCTGTCGTACACGATGGGAAACGGCTCGCCCCAATAGCGTTGGCGGGCGAACAGCCAGTCCCGCAGTTTGTACTCGACCCGGCCACGTCCGCGTTCATCGGACTCCAGTCGCGCGATGATGGCCGCCTTGGCCCCGACCACGTCGAGTCCGTCGAGATAGCCGGAATTCACCAGTGTGCCGTCGCCGGTGTAGGCCTCCTGTGCCACATCACCGCCGGAGATGACCTCGATGATCGGCAAGCCGAATGCTGCGGCGAACTCCCAATCGCGCTGATCGTGGCCGGGCACCGCCATGATGGCACCGGTGCCGTAGCCGGACAGCACATAGTCGGCGATGAAGATCGGGACCTGGTGGCCGTTGGCCGGATTGGTCGCATAGCTGCCGAGGAACACCCCGGTCTTGGTTTTGTTCTCCTGGCGTTCCAGGTCGGACTTGGCGGCGATCGAACGCCGGTAATCGGCAACCGCCTGCGCGGGTGTGTCCGCTCCGGCCGTCCATCGTTCGTCGACGTGATCGGGCCAGTGCGGCGCAAGAACTCGGTCGACGAGTTCGTGCTCCGGAGCCAGCACCAGATAGGTGGCTCCGAACAGTGTGTCGGGCCGCGTCGTGAAAACCTCAATGTCGGCATCGCCCGCGCCAAAAAAGACCGAAGCACCGGTGGACCGTCCGATCCAGTTGCGCTGCATGGCCTTGACCTTGTCCGGCCAGTCCAGCACGTCCAGATCCTCGAGGAGCCGATCGGAGTAGGCGGTGATCCGCATCATCCACTGCCGCAACCGCTTTCGGAAGACCGGGAAGTTCCCGCGCTCGCTGCGTCCGTCGGAGGTCACCTCCTCGTTGGCCAATACGGTTCCCAGACCGGGGCACCAGTTGACCAGCGACTCGGCGCGATACACCAGCCGATGGTCGTCGATCACGGCCGCGCGCTCCCCGGAGGAAAGCTCCGACCATAACCGGCCATCGTCGAGTCGCCTTGCGCCGCTATCGAATTCGACAATCAGATCATTGACCGGGCGGGCCTTGTTTAACGACGGGTCGAACCACGCGTTATAGATCTGCAGGAAGATCCATTGCGTCCAGGCATAGAAGTCGACGTCGGTGGTCGAGAAACTACGTCGCTGGTCATGGCCGAGGCCGAGTCGGCCCAACTGACGGCGGAAGTTGACGATGTTCGCTTCAGTCCGGGTACGGGGGTGGGTGCCGGTCTGAACGGCGTACTGCTCGGCCGGCAGGCCGAAGGAGTCAAAGCCCAGCGCGTGCAGCACATTGCGTCCGGTCATCCGGAAGTATCGGGCATAGACGTCGGTCGCGATATAGCCCAGCGGGTGGCCGACGTGCAGGCCCTCGCCGGACGGGTAGGGGAACATGTCCTGAACGAACATCTTGTCCCGCGGCACCGGCGAACCATCCGCGGGAGCCAGTGAGCCCACCGGGTTCGGCACATCGAAGGTTCCCCATCGCTGCCAGTTGTGCTGCCAGTGCTGCTCGAGGCGGCCGGCCAATTCGGCCGTGTACCGAAATGGCGGCACGTCCGTGTCCACCTCCCCGGATCCGGCGGTCGCGGCGCTGCCGATCGCTGCGGTCGGGGATTCGGTCACGGGGACAGGGTAGTCCGGATGCGCCGTTCGGCAACGGCGCGGTATCGGTTGCGTTTCATGCCGGTCAGGGGTTGGTTCCAAGTCGATTCCGGCCCTGTCATCAGCGGTTCGCCCGTGGATACAGTCGGCTCAGACAAGTGGGTCGTTTCGGCCCGAACGTGCGAAGAGGACATCTGCAATGAACAGGATCGCCCGCAATTGGCGGGTACTCGTAGGCGGTGTGGCTGCCGGCTCGGTAGCCGTACTCGGCTTCACCGGCGCCAGCGCATCAGCTGACCCGGTGCCCCCTGCGCCGCCCGCACCGGCGGTGGCCACAGCGACGGCGACCGTGACTCAAACAGTCACCGTTGCGCCCCAGGCCGCGGATGCTGCCGCGACGCCTTCGGCCGCAGCCCCGGCCGC
>JBAXIR010000226.1:0-3280 GCA_037138275.1 Mycobacteriaceae bacterium
AGCCGGCTGTCTGCGCTTTCCGGACACACAGTGCACTTGCCCACCTCTTAGCGACTCGACGACTTTGTAGGCGCAAAGAGGCAGGCACAACTAACCGCTCGGCGACTCGTTGTCGCTAAGAGGTGGGCACAACTGCCCACCCACCTGAGGCCGTGACAGGTGTGATTTCTGGGGCCGGCACGTTGTGACTTCTGGGACAGGCGCGTTGCGAGAGATTTAGTTTGTCAGCGCGATGTACTTGATATCGAGGTACTCCTCGATGCCCTCATACCCACCTTCGCGGCCGAAGCCGGATTCCTTGACCCCGCCGAACGGCGCGGCCGGATCAGAGATCACACCGCGGTTCACGCCCACCATTCCGGCTTCCAGTGCCTCCGCGACCCGCAGTGCCCGGTCCAACGACTTCGTCCAGATGTAGGCCGCCAGCCCGTACTCGGTGTCATTGGCTGCGGCGATGCCCTGTTCCTCGGTATCGAAGCCAACGATCGGGGCGACCGGGCCGAACACTTCCTCTTTGAGAATGCGCGCGCCGGCGGGTACGCCGACCAGGACGGTCGCCGGGTAGAAGTTGCCCGGCCCACCAGGAGCCTGCCCACCGACAGCCACCGTCGCACCTTGCGCGACGGCGTCGTCGACGAGCTCCTGCACCGTCTCGAGTTGGTTGGCGTTGATCAACGGGCCCAGCTTGGTTGCCGGGTCCAGACCGTTGCCGAGGTTGAGTTCACCCATGCGTTTGACGAACTTGTCGGTGAAGTCGTCGATCAGCGGATTGGCGATGTAGAACCGGTTCGCGGCCGTGCACGCCTCGCCGCCGTTGCGCATCTTGGCCAGCATCGCGCCGTCGACGGCGGCGTCGACGTCGGCATCGTCGAACACCACGAAAGGCGCATTGCCGCCGAGTTCCATGGAGGTGCGCAGCAACTTGTCCGCGGACTGCTTGACCAGAGCCTTGCCGACTCCGGTCGAGCCGGTGAAGGTGAGCTTGCGCAACCGGCCGTCGTCGATCAGCGCGGTGGTGACCTCGCGCGGCTTGTTGGTCGCCAGCACCGAAAGCACACCGGAGGGCAGCCCGGCCTCGGCCATCAGCTTGGCCAGCAGCAGCATGGTCAGTGGTGTCTCCTGGGCCGGTTTGACGATCATGGTGCAGCCGGCCGCGAGTGCGGGGCCGATCTTGCGGGTGCCCATCGCCAAAGGGAAGTTCCACGGCGTGATGGCGTAGCACGGGCCGACCGGCCCTTTGGTGACGACGATGCGTCCGGTACCCGCCGGACTCGGGGTGTACCGGCCGCCGATGCGCACCGCCTCCTCGGCGAACCAACGGAAGAACTCGGCCCCGTATTTGACCTCGCCCATGCTCTCGGCGAGGACCTTGCCCATCTCCAGCGTCATCAGGGTGGCGAAGTCCTCCGCGCGGTCGATGATCATCTCGAATACCGCCCGAAGCACCTCGCCGCGTTCTCGTGCCGGGGTGGCGGCCCAGGTGGCCTGCACCGCGCAGGCGGCGTCCATCGCGGCCAGCGCATCGGCCGCGGTGGCGTTGCCCACCGAGATCAGGACCTCGTCATCGGCCGGGTTGAGGACGTCGAAGGTCGACGACGCGGGTCGCTCCCGACCGCCGATCCACAACCCGGTCGGAACCGAGGCCAACAGCCGTTCAACTTCTGGGGTGCTCATCACTCCATGATGTACACCTCTGCGTACCCGACCGCACTAGGGTCTGGGGAATGAGCGCAGATACCTCTACCGGAGCCGCCTGGACGGCGCTGACCCGACACCACAGCCAGATCGCCGACCAGCACCTGCGGCAGTTCTTCGCCGAGGACCCCGACCGCGGCCGCGAACTCACCCTGACCGTCGGCGACCTCTACATCGACTACAGCAAGCACCGGGTAACCCGCGAGACGCTGGCATTGCTGGTGGATCTGGCCCGCGCGGCCGGGCTGGAACAACGCCGCGATGCGATGTACGCGGGCGAGCACATCAACACCTCGGAGGACCGCGCCGTACTGCATACCGCACTGCGGCTACCCCGTGACGCGACGTTGTCGGTCGACGGACAGGACGTGGTCGCCGACGTCCATGAGGTACTCGATGGGATGGGTGACTTCACCGACCGACTGCGCAATGGCCAGTGGACCGGCGCCACCGGCAAGCGGATCGCCTGCGTTGTCAACATCGGGATCGGCGGCTCGGACCTCGGGCCGGCGATGGCCTACCAAGCTCTGCGTCATTACGCCGATGCCGGCATCTCGGCGCGATTCGTCTCCAATGTCGACCCGGCCGATCTGGTGGCCAAACTCGACGGACTCGACCCTGCCACAACGCTTTTCGTCGTCGCCTCCAAGACCTTCACCACCCTGGAGACGCTGACGAACGCGACTGCGGCGCGGCGCTGGCTCACTGATGCACTCGGCGAGGACGCGGTTGCCAAGCATTTCGTGGCGGTATCGACCAACAAGAAACTGGTCGAGGAGTTCGGAATCGACTCGGCCAACATGTTCGGCTTCTGGGACTGGGTCGGCGGACGCTACTCGGTGGACTCCGCGATCGGGCTGTCGATCATGGCGGTGATCGGCCGGGCGGCGTTCGCGGACTTCCTGTCCGGGTTCCACATCGTCGACCGCCATTTCGCCACCGCGCCACTGGAGTCCAACGCGCCTGCCCTGCTGGGTCTGATTGGGCTGTGGTACTCCGACTTCTTCGGTGCCGAGACCCGAGCGGTGTTGCCGTACTCCAACGATATGGCCCGGTTCGCGGCCTACCTCCAGCAGCTGACCATGGAGTCCAACGGCAAGTCGGTGCGCGCCGACGGCACGCCGGTGACAGCCGCCACGGGTGAGATCTTCTGGGGCGAGCCGGGAACCAACGGTCAGCACGCCTTCTACCAACTGCTGCATCAAGGCACCCGACTGGTGCCGGCCGATTTCATCGGGTTCAGCCAGCCGACAGATGACCTGCCGACCGCCGACGGCACGGGCAGCATGCACGACCTGCTGATGAGCAACTTTTTCGCCCAGACCCAGGTTCTCGCGTTCGGCAAGACCGCCGAGGAGATCGCCGCGGAAGGCACGCCCGCGGCGGTGGTGCCGCACAAGGTCATGCCGGGCAACAAGCCGTCGACATCGATCCTGGCCACCCGGCTTACCCCGTCGGTGCTGGGTCAGTTGATCGCACTGTATGAGCATCAGGTATTCACCGAAGGTGTGATCTGGGGCGTGGACTCGTTCGATCAGTGGGGTGTGGAACTGGGCAAGACCCAGGCCATGGCGCTGCTGCCGGT
>JBAXIR010000227.1:0-3220 GCA_037138275.1 Mycobacteriaceae bacterium
GGCCCCGACGCGCCCACCTACGGTGACGCCCCGCGCCTCGGTGTGGAACTGGGTGCCGGTGCCGGTGCCGGTGCCGGTGTCGGCTGAGCGGCCCGACTAAACCGCTGAGCGCCGCAGGGCTGAGCGCCGTGGGGGTTGGAGGTTGGCGCGTTGCTCGTCGCCTCCGTAATGGTCGATCACCCTCTGATCCATCACCATGCGCCACAGTGGCGGGAAGTTGGCGAGCAGCATCATCATCGGATAGCCGCCCGGCAACTGCGGCGCCTCAGGAGTACTGCGCAACGACTGGTAGCGCCGCGTCGGGTTGGCGTGATGGTCGCTGTGGCGCATCAGATTGAACAGGATCAGGTTGGTGACCAGAAAATCGGAATTCCAACTGTGCTCAGCCTTGCAGCGCTCGTACCGGCCGTTGGAGGTTCGCTGCCGAAGCAGACCGTAGTGCTCGAGGTAGTTGACTGATTCGAGGAGTATCACCCCGTAGATCGCCTGGATGACGATGAACGGCAGCAATTCGGCGCCGAAGACCAACATGCACCCGATCCAGAAGACCAGCGATGCCGTCCATCCGATCAGGATTTCGTTCCTGAAGTTCCAGGTGCCCACACCCAGGCGTTTCATCCGGGCAGATTCGAGTCGCCACGCGGAACGCAGTGACCCGACGGCCGAGCGAGGAACGAACTGCCACAGCGATTCCCCCAGCCGTGCCGATGCCGGGTCCTCGGGGGTGGCCACGTTGATGTGGTGTCCCCTGTTGTGTTCGACGTAGAAGTGTCCGTAGAAGGTGGGAGCGAAGGCGAGTTTGGAGATCCACCTCTCGAAGGTTCCCCGTTGGTGCGCCATCTCGTGGCCGGCGTTGATGCCCACCGCGCCGATGACACCCATGGACAGTGCCACTCCGATTTTCGCCGACGTACTCAACGCTCCGTGGAACCCCCACTGGCTCAGGTCGGGAGCCGTGAGCAGTACCGCGCAAATCATCAGGCTGCCGTACTGCAGGGGGATGTATAACCAGACGATGTGACGGTAGAAGCGGTCATCTTCGGAAATCCCTGCGGTACCACCGGGTGGTATCCGGCGGTGCCGTCCGAAGCGCCAATCGGCAAGGGGCAGAACGAGATAGAGGACCACCGGCCCGGTCCACGAGAATAACTGCGCGATATTCTGCAACCCGAAATGGTTCAGCACGATAAGTACTGGCAGGAGCAGGAATATCGCGCCGGGAACCAGTAGCGGGATGAACCACAGGTAGCGACTTCTGTCGCGTCGGTAGGTCGTCGGCGCCTGCTCGAACTGGGTACTCATCGGCGACCCTGCAGTATTGCTTCGATATTGCGTTCGGCCAGTGCCGTAATCGTCATATACGGGTTGCAGCCCAGGTAACCGGGCAGCAGGGAGCCGTCGTTGACGAAGAGGTTGTCGTAGCCGTTGACCCGACCGTAGCCGTCGGTGGCCACGCCGCGGACGCAACCACCCATGGGGTGCACGGTATGGGCGGCGAAAGTCTTGCCGCCGAAGAAATCACCGCGATAGGTCACCCCGTTGGCCTGGGTCACGCGATCAAAGACTTGTTGGGCGCGTCCGATCTGGTTATCGGTGAATTGCTCGGGCCAGTCGATGTTGATCGCATCCCCGGCGGCGTCGTACGTGATGGTGCCGCGATCACCCGTTTTCACCATGACGTAGTAGCCCAATGCGTGGGTCTCAACCGGAAGCGGGATCGAGAAGATGCTGGCGTAAACCGGATTGTCCGGATCGTCCCGGCCGTCCAGGTTGATCATGCCCATCAGGGACTGGTCAACACCGGCCGGATCGTCATCGGCGAGCGCATGGGCGACCATGAGGTCACCGTTGTTCCCGTAGCCGCGGCCGATCTCTGTGCTCAGGTCGGGAAGCTTGCCGGTGTCGCGGGCCCGAAGCAGCAACTTGTTGGTTCCCAGTACTCCGGCATTGAGATACAGCTGAGTACCCACAACTTCGGACTGCTCGACGACCTTGCCCCAGCGGTCGATCTCCCTGGTGCGTACCAGCCACTCGCCGTTGGGTGCGCGCTCGATATCGGTGACCTCGGTCAGCGGCTTGAGGGTGACCCTGCCGGTGGCCAGGGCGTCCGCGATATACGTCTGGTCGACACTGCCGAATCGGCCGTAGTTGCTGCCGTACTCCTGCTCGAAGTTCAGCGAGGAGCGTGGAACTTCGCCCGCTGCTTCCTTTTTGAGGTAGTCGAAGGAGTAGGCGCTGCCGTTGTAATCGACGCCGTACCCGGCGGCCTCGGCGTACTTGCGGCCCACGCGGGCGTATTGGAAACACGGCGCCTGCTCGAACCAGTCCATATCGCGGTAGCTGATGCGCAGCGAGGACTTGGCGCGTTCGATGTAGGTGCCCAGGAACTCTGCCGGATCGATATCCGGAAAGGTCTCTCTGATTTGGGATTCGGTGGGTACGGCCGCGATGGCTGCGTTCACCAACGATCCGCCGCCGACCCCGATTCCCCGAAAAACACTGTGTGCGCCGTAGTCGACTTTCTCGCAAATTCCGGCCTGGATCGGCTGGGGTGAAGCATTGCGGGCGACGACGTCCTCAATCGAGATTCCTTGGAAGGACGTCACGAGACTGGGCGGCATTTCGGTGAACCAACCGGCACGGGTGTCGGGTGGCAGCATGCGGGAGAACCGCTTGCCGTCCTCATCGGCGGCGTTCCACAGCCGACCCTTCTCGAGGATGAGCGTCGATTTCCCGGCCTGGCCGAGGCGCAGTGCGGTCACCCCGCCGCCGTAACCGCTACCGATGACGATGGCCTCGTAGTGCGGCCGGCCGTCGGTTGCTGCCGGAGCCTGGGAGTGCCGAGTCCGGTCAACTCCGACCACCACCGCTCCCACGCCGGCCGCGCCGACAGCAGCGGCCCCGAGAAAGGCGCGGCGGGAGACCGGCTTTCTGGCACTCACGGCGAAGCGACCTCCTTTGATCTTTGAGCGCCGACGGTTGGGGAAATGGCCGAATGCGCGGAGCGGCTATGTTGCTAAATACTAAGTTAAAAGCCGTTGCGCAGACAAGCAACGGAAAGCCGCGTTGCCTTAGAGTTTGCTGATGTCGGGTCGGTGCTTCGGCCGGCTGTCGGTGAAGAACTCCAGCAGGTACCTGCTCTCCTCGATATCCCCGATCGTCCGCCGGGCTTTGATCCGGGTGCCCAGGATGCCCACCACGGCTACCGCCCAGAGGACGT
>JBAXIR010000228.1:0-3217 GCA_037138275.1 Mycobacteriaceae bacterium
AGAACCAGTAGTGGCTCCGCCCCGGGCCGGCCCAGCAGTGCGGGAATCCCGCACGCCACCACAGCCAGCAGTATCGCGGTGGCCACCAACGCGAATAGTGTTGTGCGGGAATGCGGTACCGCCTCGGCGTTCCAGATTCCACCCAGACCGGCCAGGCTGCCGAGGGTGCCCAGGCCCGGTTCGGCGCGGGCTGCGAACGGCGCCAGGCCCGCGGTCTGTGAGTTACCGAGACCGCTGCCGATCACCGACGCGCTCAGCCACGGCAGTGCCGCCAAAACAGCAATTACCAAAACTGCTGTGCTACAGCGGATCCGGCTAAATCCCGTCCCAGGGGTCGCGACGCACACCAGCGCGACGATGGCCGCCAGCATCACCCCGGTCGGGGTGAGCCCGGCCAGCGCGATCCAGAACACAACTCCCACCCAGTCCGTGCGCTCGGCCGGCCCTGTTCTCAATCGCACCACGGCCGCGGCCACCCAGGGCAGGCTGCCATAGGCCAGCAGCAGACTCCAATGACCCTGCAATAGGCGTTCGGCGACAAAGGGATTCCACACCGCGACCGTGGCGGCCACCAGTTGGCCGGCCAATCCCGCGTCGGGTAGCAGTTGCGCCGCGAGCCGGGCCGCACCCCAGCCGGCCAGGAACATTGCGGCGATCAACACCGCCTTGACGACGACGCCGCCGTCGATGGCCGCCGACAGCACCGCCACGGCGGCGTCCTGCGGCACCGCGCGTGGAGCGGATTCACCGAGACCGAGGGCGGCGTCGGACAGATAGGACCGGGGGGTGGATACCGCGTCGCGCACCAGCAGGTAACCCGGAGCCAGCAGTGGAGCGGTCACGGCAAGACTCAGTGCCATGGCGTAGCCGGGTGCCGCGTAGCGGACCGCGCCGTGCACGGAGACGTTCACCGCTGCGCGGTCGGGGACTCCGGTCGCCGGGTGGGGATCTTCTCGGTCGGCGCCTGGGCGGCGGGCATCGGACCGGTCTCGTCCTTACCGAAGATTCCCAACTCGATATCGTCCTCACCCGGTTCGGCCAGTGCCGACTCGACGCGAAGGCTGAACGCACCCAGCAGGGCGGCACCGATCAGGGCGACAAGACCCGTCGCGGCCAGGCTGATCGGCAGGACCCGCGACCACAGTGCCAGCCGGTCACGCTCGTCGCGGGCCGAGGCCACCTGCAACTCGACGGTCTGTTCGGTGGACGTCACCTTGTAGTCGGCCAGTGCCATCTCGGGCCGCAGCGGATCGCGTGCGTAGTAGTGGTTGGCGTGCTCCTCGGCTTTGACCACGGTGCCCGTCACCGGGTCGACCCAGAAGGTGCGCTGCGCCGCGTAGAACCGGGTCATGGTCACCGGCTCGTAGGGATCGCCGGGCAGGCCCCACAGTTCGGCGCGAGCGGTGACCTCACCGTCTTCATTCTTGTCATAGAGCGAGGCGTATTTGATCGGCTCGACGAGCTTTCCGTCCGCGTCATAGCCGACGTTCTGGGTGAACCGGTAGGTGGTCAGCCCGTTGACGTCGTCCTCGCCGTCGTAATTGGCGTCGAAGGGTTTCTGCGCTATCGGATCGAAGAACGGATACGACTTCTTCTCGGTGTCGAACGGGAACCGGAAGGCCAGGCCTTCGTGCGGCAGGGCGATATTGGTCGACGGCTTGTCGTCCTCCATGGTGCGGGGCTTCTGTACTGATCCGCCGGGGCGCTCATCGTCGGACACCGCCTCGGCAGTGTGTCGATTGAGCGTGACGGTGTCGACCATGGCCAACAGCAGACCGTTGTCCAGCTGCTTGTCGGTGCGCCGGACGGTGGTGCCGACCTGGAAGGTCACCACCTGTGCGTTGGCCGGGGTCTCGACGGTGACGGCCTGCTGGGAGACCAGCGGGATGTTTTTGTCGATGACGAAACGCGTGGCTTGCAGCGACGCCGGATCCAGGGCTGTGCCAGAGCCGCTACTGACCAGTGACTTGTCGATATTGAGCGGGATCTTCTGGATTTTGCCGGCGGTGTAGGTGGTCAACAGCACGGCGGCGGTCAGCAGTGCAGCCCCGAGACCCATGATGGTCAACGCCGCGAGACGCAACATGCTTGCGCGATTCACGCTGCCCTGGCCTCCTCGGTGTTGTCCGTCAAAGATGTCCGTCAAACCCGATTGACCCTAACAGCAGACCCTAAAGTGGGCCTTCTGCTGCGGGGATTCCGCGCACCCGCTACCGCAGGCGGCCGACGCACGGGCAGACTGGTCAGCTATGAAACCCGTGACCGATCAGGTCGGTGGCACCCGGAGCTTCCTGCCGGCGGTCGAGGGTATGCGGGCGTGCGCGGCCATGGGTGTGGTGCTCACCCACGTGGCATTCCAAACCGGGACCTCGGGCGGTGTGGTGGGACGTCTGCTGCACCGATTCGATCTGGCCGTCGCGGTGTTCTTCGCGTTGTCGGGCTTCCTGCTGTGGCGCGGTCACGCGGCGGCCGCGCGCGGACTGCGTCATCGGCCCGCCACCGGACACTATCTGCGGTCCCGGCTGGTTCGCATCATGCCGGGCTACCTGTTCGCCGTTGTGGTGATTCTGACTCTGTTGCCCGAGGCCAACCGCGCCAGTCCCACCGTCTGGCTGGCCAACCTGACCCTGACCCAGGTGTACGTGCCGCTGACATTGACCGCCGGGCTGACTCAGATGTGGAGCCTGTCGGTGGAGGTCAGTTTTTATCTGGCGCTGCCGATCCTGGCGTGGGCGGCCTATCGGCTTCCGGTCCGCGCTCGGGTACCGGCGATCGCGGCGGTGGCAGTGCTCAGTCTCGGGTGGGGGCTGCTGCCCATCCACACCGCCACGGGCGTGAACTTTCTCAATTGGCCACCGGCGTACGCGTCCTGGTTCGCGGCCGGGATGCTGCTTGCGGAGTGGACGGTGAGCCCGGTCGGCTGGCCGCACCGACTGGCCCGCAATTGGCCGGCCATCACGGCGATCGCACTGGTGGCCTATCTGGTCTCGGCATCGCCCCTGGCCGGGCCGGAGGATCTGGTTCCGGCCACCCTCAGCCAGTTCGTGGTGCGGACCTCGATGGGCGCCATCGTCGCCGGCGCACTACTTGCCCCGCTGGTGCTCGACCGCCCCGACACCCCGCACCGCATCCTGGGCAGTCCGGCCATGGTGGTTCTCGGCCGCTGGTCCTACGGATTGTTCGTGTGGCACTTGGCCGCACTGGTGATGGTCTTCCC
>JBAXIR010000229.1:0-3217 GCA_037138275.1 Mycobacteriaceae bacterium
ACGCCCGCACGCTGGCGGAGTTGGAACGCGCGCTGATGAATCAGGGTTTCCTGGATCGAGGCTCCGACGGTCAGTGGCGGCTGTCCCCGAAAGCCATGCGCCAACTTGGGCAGGCTGCGCTTCGCGATGTGGCCCAACAGCTTTCGGGTCGGCACGGCGAACGGGAGACCCGCCGCTCCGGGGCTGCCGGTGAGCTGACCGGAGCGACCCGGCCGTGGGCATTCGGTGACACCGAGCCGTGGAACGTCACCCGAACCATCACCAATGCGGTGCTGCGCCGGGCCGGCAGCGCGTCAGACGGTCCGATTCGGATCGCCGTCGATGACGTCGAGGTCTCCGAGACCGAGACCCGCAGCCAGGCGGTGGTGGCGTTGCTTGTCGACACCTCGTTCTCGATGGTGATGGAGAACCGGTGGTTGCCGATGAAGCGGACCGCGCTCGCCGTCAGTCATCTGGTGAGTACGAGGTTTCGCTCGGACGCCTTACAGATCATCGCCTTTGGCCGGCATGCCCGCACGGTGAGCGCTGCCGAACTGACCGGTCTGGAAGGTGTCTACGAACAGGGCACCAACCTCCATCACGCACTGGCACTCGCGAGCCGTCACCTTCGTCGGCATCCCAACGCCCAACCGGTGGTGCTGGTGGTCACCGATGGTGAGCCGACCGCGCACCTGGAGAACTATGGGAGCGACGGAACCTCGGTGTTCTTCGACTATCCGCCGCATCCCCGGACGATCGCGCACACCGTGCGGGGCTTTGACGAGGTGGCCCGCCTCGGCGCCCAGGTGACGATCTTCCGACTGGGTGATGACCCGGGGTTGGCACGGTTCATCGACCAGATAGCCCGGCGGGTGGAAGGCCGGGTGGTGGTTCCCGAACTTGACGGACTGGGTGCGGCGGTGGTCGGCGATTACCTGCGCTCACGACGCCGCCGGCGGTGAGGGCTTTCGGGTGGGACGTCGGCATAATGTCGGTCGAACTGACCCGCGCAGGAGCCAGGGGTTGCTCGACGTGCGTTATCTGCCCGTGATCGCGTGGTCACAGTGACTCAGGGCATCGATCTACGTTTGCTGGCGGCTAACCCGCCGATCCTAAAGTTTCGCTCAGGGCTGAGGTTGATTTCCGATCGCTGGCAAACATGCGTCGGGCCCCGAGATCCTGAAGGCAAACTGAGAAACTAGTGAGCAACAGCTGTTAGACAATGGTCAGCAACGCCCGAGTCCCAGCTTGGCGACAAATTACGTGGTTCCGTTTGCCGGATGGCAAACCTGCCCGTACTATTGTGTCGTTGACCCGAGATGGGCGTCAGCAAACCGACGAGTTCGCTGCGACTGGCGCGAACCGACACACAAAAAGGGGTACCAGCACCATGGCGACTCGTACCAAGCCTCTGATCACGGCCGCTGCATTCGCCAGCGCCGCCGCGATCGCCATCGCGTCTCCGGCCATCGCGCCGAATCTCGCACCCGCCCCGAACGCCTTGTCTGCGGCCCAGGTGGACTTGACCAGCTTCGCGACACTGCTGTCGCTGACGTACGACGATTACGTCACCGCGTTCTTCCAGGGCTACGGCTACACCCTCCAGCCCAATCAGCCGGACAATCCAGACTGGGCTGCGGCGTACGTCGGTACGAACTGCAACTTCAGCTGCGCCGTGGTCGGCCCGTCCGGTATGGCCTACATGGCCCTCGATGCGTTGCTCACCGGTAATACCCCCCAGACTCCGCAGGAGGACGTCACAGTCAAGGCGGTGAACTACTTCTTCGAGGGTGGTTTTAGCTCGGGTGCGCAGTACCTGGTGAGTGCGCCGTTCGCGAATCCGGCCAGTCCGTTGTACAACCCGAACGTAGCCGGCGCGATCGCGCTGGCCTTCCAGGGTGCCTACGCGCTGACCACCCTCTACATCCAAGCGTTGGACACAGTCGCTTTGCTTGCATACAACGGAGTTCCGGTCTTGGGCCCCTACATCTACGGCGGCATCCAGGCCTACCTCGGCCCGAACACCGTCGACGAGTTCTACGGTTCCTATGGTTTGTACGCAGGCCTGTCAGGCGTGTTGGAATGGGCCTTGCTCGGGTTCCCGGTTCTGCCGCCACCGCCAACAGCAGCCGCTGCGGCTGTAAGCCCGCGGACCGTCGCCGCGCTGGCCGCCAAGTCGGCTGCCACCGACGCCGTTTCGGCGACCTCGGCTGCCACTGAAGCCGTTTCGGCGACGCCGGCATCGGTCAAGGCTGAGGTCGCGGTTCCCAAGGCGGGCGATACCCCGACGGCGGAGGCCACCCCGGCTGATTCGAACCCGGCTGATTCGACCCCGGCCGTTAGCGGATCGACTGAGGCGGTCGCGGAGACGGCCCCGGCCGACACCACGCCTGCCGACACCACGTCTGCCGACACCTCGCCTGCAGACACCACGCCGGCCGACACCAAGCCTGCAGACACCAAGCCGGCCGAGACCAAGCCGGCGGTCGACAGCCCGTCGAGCGCGGTGGCTGACACCACTCCGGTTGCCACCAAGCCGGTCGATGCCCCGGCCAAGGCTGGCAAGCGGCCGGTTCGCAGCGCGGTCGAGCGGGCGACCAAGAAGATCGCGTCGGCAATCGGCGGTGCTGCCGCGAAGGCGGCTCCGGCCGCCGGCGGTTCGGCGGATTCGGCTGCCAGCGCAGGCTAGTCACGACCGATTCGACAATTTCGGCCCCCTCCTCACCGGGAGGGGGCCGAAATTGGTTACTGCTCAGCTCGTTTCAGGAGAACTGCGCTTGCGACGCTTGATGCCCACCCCGCCCCACAGCGAGAAGCCGCGGATGGTGACCGTCGGCGCACCCTTGGTGCCGGTGCCGTCGACCTTCTGGTCGAAACCGCCCATCACCCCGATGCCGTGCACCTCCACGTTCACCTCCGGCGGCAACACAATGGATTGGCCACCCAGGATCGAGTAGGCGTGGATCTCGACATCGGAGGAGGTGAAGTCGGCGTAGCGCAGATCCACCACGCCACCGCCGAACAGTGTGAAGGTAGTCATCCGGCCGGGCACATTCCAGCGGCCGCGACGCTCAAATCCACTGAGGATCGCCATCAGCATGGTCGACGGTGCCGGCCGACTTTTCCCGCGCCGGTATTCCATCGTCTCGGGCAGGTCGTCGGTGAGGTGCTCGAGTTCTTCGTAGTCGGTGGCGGCGTAGGCCTTCGCCAGTCGGTCCTCGTACTCCTCGAGGGTCAG
>JBAXIR010000230.1:0-3216 GCA_037138275.1 Mycobacteriaceae bacterium
ACCGCACGAGACATGATCTAGCGCGCATCGAAAGGAATTCCGTGACACCGTGGCATGACCTGACCGGACACGTCGCCCTGGTGACCGGGGGCAACAGCGGAATCGGACTGGGCATGGCCCGCGGACTTCGCAGAGCCGGTGCGTCCGTGGCGATCTGGGGCACCAATGCCGATAACAACGCCGCCGCCGTCGCCGCGCTGAAGGCGGAGTCCTCCGATGCGCCGGTGGCATCGTTTCGCGTCGACGTCAGCGACGAGGAGGCCGTCGCGGCAGGTGTCGGCCAGACACTGGAGGCCTTCGGTCAGATCGACTCGTGTTTCGCGAACGCCGGCGTGGCCGGGCACCCCGCGCCCATCGACACCATGTCGACCGAGGAGTGGCGCCGGGTGCTGACGGTAAATCTCGATGGGCAGTTCTACACCGTGCGGGCGGTGGCCGGACATATGAAAGCCCGGGGCACCGGGTCGATCGTCTTCACCAGCAGTGTGTCGATGAGCGACGGTCTGGCATTCGCCACCCATTACGCGGCGGCAAAAGCAGCACTGACCGCCATGGCACGCGGACTGGCGGTGGAGTTGGCCCGAGAGAAGATCCGCGTCAACGCGATCGTGCCCGGCTGGACCAGGGCGGCCATGACCGAAGGGCTGCTGGACTCCCCCGCCGCGCAGGCCAAGATTTTGCCCAGGGTGCCTTTGCGACGCTGGGGAACACCGGCGGACTTCGAGGCCGTCGCGGTGTGGCTGGCGAGTGCGGGATCGAGCTATTTCACCGGGCAGACGCTGGTGATCGACGGGGGGTACACCGTCTTCTGAAAGTGCGGGCGGAGGGACTCGAACCCTCACGCTCTTCCGAGCAATGGCACCTAAAGCCATCACGTATGCCAATTTCGTCACGCCCGCAGGATCGCTCAGAGTATCCCAGAGCTGTGTCAGCATGTCGGTGCCGATGCTTAGGTTGACAACCGTGGAGCACGCGCGAAGCCGAAATATATCGCCTGCGGCATATAGTGCCGGAGCTATAATCTGAACGTGGCAAGCGGCCGGGACCAGCCGTGGAACATCGAATTGAGCATGGAGGTCGATCAGTGGCTGGACGGCTTATCAGTCAGGGGACAAGCACAAGCGGTGCGGGCGCTCGACTTGCTCGTCAAGCATGGCCCCGCATTGCGGATGCCGCACAGTAGGAAGCTCGATAACCAGCTATGGGAATTGAGGTTTCGATGCGAGCGAGTCAATCAGCGCAGTACCTATACCGTGGAATCGGAACGTCGCATCATCACACTTACAACCTTCCGCAAACAACGCGACAACGAACGCAGAGAAGTCCAGCGAGCGCGCAATATCCTGCGGCGGCACCGAAACCGGGGAGATGACTGATGAGCGACTACAACAGGCGGCGGCAGCAGCTCATCGATGAGCTGCCCCCCGCCGAACAGAAAGTGTTCGACGAGGCCTATGCAACAGCGGGCCTGGCGATGGAGCTCGCCGAGACTGTCTTCCGGGCCCGCGAAACAGCCGGACTGACCCAGGCCGAACTGGCCCGGCGGATGGGAACCACCCAATCGGCCATTGCGGCAATCGAATCGGGGGCGCGTACCCCTACCGTCGAACTCCTCGACCGGCTGGCCCGTGCCTGCGGCGGGCGACTGACGATCAGGATCGGCGCGGCCTGAGCGGAACTGCACGGTAGGTTCGTGAGGTGCCCACCACCCGCCGCCGCCGCGTTGCGCTGATCCTTTTGGTGATCGTCGCGGCTGCTGGCTGCCTGGCCCTGGGCTGGTGGCAGTGGACCCGGTTCGAGTCGACCTCGGGCAGCTTTCAGAACCTCGGATACGCGCTGCAATGGCCGTTCTTCGCCGGCTTCTGCGTGTACGCCTACCGCAAATTCGTGCGCTACGAAGAAACTCCGCCCGAACACAATGCACGCGGGGAAGTGACCGAGATTCCGACCGGCCTGCTGCCCGAGCGACCCACAGCTCCACCACAATCCACCGATGACGACCCCGTGCTACGGGAGTACAACGCCTACCTTGCCGAACTGGCCAAGTCAGACCGCGCCAAGTCCGACCGTGCCGCCGAGACGAACCAGAACAGGACGACAGCATGACCGGAAGCCCCGAAACGCACCCGCTCACGCCGATCGAGAAGATCCGCTCCGCGCTGACCGGCTACCGGGTGATGGCGTGGTTGACCGGCGTCTGGCTGATCGCGCTGTGCTACGAGATCATCCTCAAATACGTGGTGAAGGTGGATGATCCCCCGAGTTGGATCGGCGTCGTGCACGGCTGGGTCTACTTCGTCTATCTGCTGTTCACCGCCAACCTCGCGGTCAAGGTGCGCTGGCCGATCGCCAAGACCATCGGGGTGCTGCTGGCCGGCACTATTCCGCTGCTGGGCATCATCGTCGAGCAGGTTCAAACCCGCGAAATCAGGGAACGGTTCAACCTGTAGCCGTCAACCGACGAATCGGTACTCGACCTGAAGTGAGCGGTAGGTGCGTTCGGCGCGTCGGTCCCGAGTGAGCAAGGTACGGCCGTTGGCCACCGAAGCCTGACCAACCAGCGCGTCGTATACCGATCCGCCGACGATGTCGAGGACGGCGAGCCGTTCCCGAAGTTCGCGCATTCCGGCCGGGTCGAGCCAGCAGTCCCCCGGGAACGCTGCCGCTAAGACTGAGACTGCCTGGTCCGCGCTGAGACGCAGTGGAATGGGCATTCGGGTCAGCACCGAGTACGTTTCGAACGCGGCATGCCCGGCAAGCACCGGGCGGAGGTCAACCAGGGCCCGGCGGCAGGCGGGATGGGCTTCGTGCGCCGGGTCGAGAGCGGCGACGGCAACACTGGTATCGCACGCCCACCGTTCATCGCTGGAGGTCATCGCGAAGCCGTCGAACGTGGTCATCAGTCAGCACAGCACCCTCGACCGTGCCCAGTATCGGCAGCCCATCGCTGATCTGGACCGAGCGCAGGTCTCGTCGCACGGGTTCGATTCGGATTCCGGTGCCGTCGGGAATCAATTCCAGCTGGGTGTCGGACGTGATACCCAGCGCAACCCGCAGAGCTTTCGGGATGACAACCCGTCCCACCCGATCAATTGCCACAAACATGGCACAAGATTACCAATTAATTGGCAAATTGGTAGCTGCCGACCAATGAGACGATGAGCGTCAACGCACAGCCAGCGCCCGAAGCGTCGGCACCAACAACGTCAGCGCCCG
>JBAXIR010000231.1:0-3190 GCA_037138275.1 Mycobacteriaceae bacterium
GACGGCCAGTATTCGGACGGCCAGTATTCGGAGAAGTCCTGCCACGCCTACAGCACACCGAGGCGGGCCAACAGGTCGGCTTCGATGCCGTCGAGTTGTTCGCTGATTGAGGTCTGGGCAGTTCGCCGACTCGGACCGGGCATGTTTTCCGCCGCCCGCACCGCGGCCGACAACGCGGTCAGCCGTTCCGTCATGGCAGCGACGAACTGAGTCGTCTCGGCATCTGCTGCCTTCCTGTCGACTAAAAGGCGTAGCGACGTCTCGGTACCCGATATGCGGGCAGACAACCGCCCACCCGGACCCGAAAACTGACCCAGTGCGGTCAGCGGAACGCCGAGGCGGTCGGCGCGCCGCTCATCGAAGGCACCGCGGCCACCGATCGCGAGCCGATAGGCGACCGGCACGACCACCGGTGCCAGCAGCCGTGAAACGGCAAGCGTGCGCCGGACCCGGCTGGGGGAGAGCAGGGTGCCCTCGCGTTTGGTGCGCAACTGGGTGGCTGCCACCTTCACCGCCGACCGGTCGCTGACGCGTTGAGCCTTCACCTGGGCCTTGACCGCCTTACCGTGGGAGCGCTCGGTGGCCCTGATCCGCTTGGTCTCGTTTTTGGCGGCGAGCTTGGCCTCCAGCTTGGCTTTGCTCTTCAATGCACGGGCCTCCGCGCGCTTGGTCGCGCGGCTCTTTCGCTTGATGAACAGGCCCATGGCCGCTCCTTTCCGAATGGTCATCGGCGGTCGACGAACCATGCTCGGCCTCCGTTGTCTCAACACTATCGTCCGCGCCAAGCTTTGGTTTCACGACCTGCGGGTATGCCACAATCGAAGTAACTCCGCAAACCCGGGCACCCGACGGCGCCCGCTCATGGCAAGGGATCTTCGTGAACCGGTCGCGACGGCGCGCCGCGGTGATCAGTTGGGCGATCACCGCAGGTGTGTTGTACGGCGGGGTGGGCCTGGTCGGTGTGGCGCCGGCCGCTGCCGATCCCGCCGCGACTGAGCCCTCGAGCGGCACCACTGACGGTCCGCGATCGCACACCACTGGAAAGTCCGCAGCCCGCTCGCCGCGCGTAGGTCAGCAGGCACTCGGCGTCGCTGCCGACGACGGTCCACACCATCGTGGATATCCCCGTCGGGGCGCGGGGCGGGTGCCGCCCGGTGGTATCCCGGCTGAGGGTGCCGAGCCAGCCGAGCGGCCGTGGCCATGCCACATCATCTGGCCGGTATTGCCTGTGCCCGTAGTACCTGTGATCGACGCCGCGGTGCGCAGCAACACCATCATTTTCGGCCTGGCTCCGGTGGGCCCGCCGGTTCCGCCCCTTGCCATCCTGTCGGGTGCTGTCGACCCCGCGTCGCTGGAAGTGCGCATCGCGCGCAGGATCGCTCGCACGCGGGACGTCGCAAACTCTGGACTGCCGCAGCCGGCCGCGGCGGAACCGCCCCGGTTCCGCCGTTCGATGACGCCCGCCGATGCCGTTCCACTGGCCGGTCCCGGTACGCCGCCGGTCGCCCCGGCGCCACAGCGGCCCGAGGCCGGAGGGGGATCGCCGCAGGCGGGGCCGGCGGGGTATCCCGAATCTCGACGAGACGCGGACTTCGCCGAGGTTGCGGTGGTGGCACTGCCCGGACTGGCCGGCATCGTCGGCATCACCGCGCTCGGGGGATTCCTTGGATATCGGCAGGCCAAGGTGGGCTATATCCTTCGAGCCGCCGGGTCCGCCCGGTTCCTGCAGTGACCGATAGTCGGGTCGCCAAGGCGGTGAACGACACCCTCGACCTGGCGCCCCACCACGGCGAGGTCTCGCTGGCCGGCCTGGTGAGAGCCGTTGGCGACAGCCAGGGCCGGCCCATCGTTGTCAACACGGCCGAACTGCCGGCGGGCGTGTCAGGGCAGTGGCGCCAATACGCCGATTACGACGAGTTCCTGATCCAGGACGGATTACCGACCGCGGACCGCACCCTGGCCCACGAACTCGGGCACCTCGTGCTGGGCCACGATGGAATTCCGGTCACCGAGGTGGCCCGGGAAACCGCCGAAGTCGCCAGTGACGATCTCATCAGCTACATGCTCAATCAGCGCACCGGCTGCATGGGCCCCGGCGGGGAGGATGTCGAGCAGGAGGCGGAGGACTTCGCCGCACTGCTGCTATACCGGCTTGGCCGGTTGCCCAGCGACCGCGCCTCAATTGTGCAGATCCGCCTCGGAGAGGCGTTTGGTTGACCGTCTGGGTCATCGCCGGTCTGCTCGGGATGGCGACCGGTCTGCGGATCGGGTGGGCGATGGTGAACCGGCACTCGGTGGTCAGCAGCGCGATGATCGTCGCGCTGGGCAGCCTTGCCATCGTCGCCGCGCTCAGTTGGCCGCCGGTGACATCACTCGTCGACGCCGTCCAGGCCAATATCTCGGTCGGATTGATCCAGGTGGCGTTGATCGCGTCGGCGGCCGGCAGTTGCGTGATGATCACCTCCGTGGCCTCCACCCGCCACCCGTCGGTCACCCGCCGTCTCGCCGTTATCCAGTACTGCGTGGCGGCGCTGATCGCGGTGGTCACCCTGGTGCTGTTCGCCACCGCAAAGCGCCAGCCAGAGATGACGCTCAAGGAGTACCTCGCCCGTAATCTCGGTTCGGGATCCACGGCCATGCACTGGCTGGTTCCGCTACTTTATGTGCTGCTGGTGCTGACATTGGCGTGCTGGGTGGGGATGCGGGTGGCAAATCCCAGTCGACGTGGCCGGGCGTTGTTCATCTTCACCGTCGGAATTGCGTTGATCGTCGCGGCGAGTGCCTTCTTCCTGATTCGTGCAGTCGGAAGCACTGAACTTGTCGGGGTCGGCACCGCCGCCACCCTGCTGATGTGCGCGATGGCGATCGTTGCGGCCGGATCGCTGCTACCGACGGTGGAGGACTGGTTCGGTGCTCGCCGGGAACTTCGTCTGATCGCGCCGTTGCGCCGGGAGTTGGGTCGACGCCATCCCGACATCGGTATCGGAGTGCGTCCCCGCGGTCCATTGGTTTTCCGTGTCGCAGAACAACTTTCGCTGATCTCCGACTCGCTGTATCTTGAGGCCAGTGCGGCTCATCCGGCGGCGCCCGGTGTGATTTCGGATCCGCCGAGCGGTGTGACGCCGACCGATCGGGCGCTCGCCGTCGCACGATGGGTCCACGCCGGAACTGGCACCGGAACTGGCACCGG
>JBAXIR010000232.1:0-3170 GCA_037138275.1 Mycobacteriaceae bacterium
GCCGCGACGGCGGCGCGGTTGGTGTCAAAAACGCTGTGCCCCTGCAGAAGATGCATGCGGTCCAGGTTTGCACGCAGTTGCGGCCGGACCCTTGAGTAGGCGAAGGTGATGCCCTTTCCCTGCAGCCATTGCAGATCCTTAGCCAATGTCTCGGCGCCGGTGATATCGACATCGGTCACGGCCTCCATGTCGAGGATGAACGCCGACAGAGGATTAGGAGCGCGACTGACAGCAGAACGGATGGCCGCGCTGAGGGTCTGGGCGTTGCCGAAAAAGATCGGGGCAGCGAACCGCATCACGACCACTCCGGGCACCGTCTCGCCGTCGCCATCGTCGGACACCGTCAGTGAGACGTGCGGGTCATCGGAGCCTTCCAGGACGTCGACCGCCGGACGGGCCGCCTTACGCAGCAGGTTGAGCAACGAGAGGATGAAGGCCAGTACGAGCCCGGCCAACGGGCCGATGAGCAGGACGCCGGCGAAACAGGTTATGGCAACCAGGAATTCGAAACGAGAAAGCCGCCAGAGGTGTCTCAGCTCGCCCAATCCGATGAGCTTCACTACGGATACGCCCACAATCGCGCCGATAGCCGGCGACGGAATCCCGGCCAGTAGGTCGGCGCCGAACAGCAAGAGCAGCAGTGCTCCGACGGCCATCACCAGCAGTGGCAGTTGCGTACGTGAACCGGACTGGTCCATGGCCGCGGCACGGGATGTCGATGAGCCGATGGTGAACCCCGACGACATCCCGGAGGCGACATTGGCGGCTCCAAAAGCGAGCAGGTCGCGGTTGGGTGAGGTGGTGTAGCCGTACTTGTCGGCATAGGACCGGGCGAGTAGCAGGCCCTCTCCCACGGTCACAGTGGTGATCGCGATGGCGGGCAGGATCACCGCGACCCACAGGTGCCAGTCGAGACGCGGGAACGCCAGGACCGGCGGACCGGACGGCACCGATCCCAACACCGCGACGCCGTGGTCGGTCAGGTGCAACGCGGCGGAGGCAAGGGTTGCGGCTATCAGCACCAGCAGCGCCCACGGCACGCTGGGCCAACGGCGTCGGGCCGGGACGAGCACGGCGACCGCCGCCACGCTCAGCCCCAGTGACCACCAGTGCACGGTGTCGATCCTGGTGACCAGTGCGACCAGTCGCTCGAAGAACTCGGCGCCACTGGGCACCTTGATTCCCATCATCTTGGCGATCTGGCTGAGCAGGATGTCGGTGGCCAGGCCGCCGACGAATCCGATCAGGATTGGTTTGGACAGGAAGTCGGCAAGGAAGCCGAGGCGGAACACCGAACACAGCACGAACAGCAGTCCGCCGACGATCGCCTGGGCGGCGGCCATCGAGGCGTACTGCTGGCTGCCGGCTGGCGCCAAGCCGGCCAGTGCCGAGCCCACCAGTGCCGCAGCGGCCGCATCCGGGGCCGCCACCAGGTGCCGCGACGACGCCAACACGGCGAACACCACCGAGGGCAGTACCAACGCGTACAGACCGGCACTCGGCGGCAGACCGGCGATCTGGGCGTAGCCGATGTTGAGCGGCAAAGCGATCGCCAGCAACGTGATCCCGGCCAGCACCTCGGTGCCGAGGTTGCGGCGGGTCAGGCCGGGCAGCAGCGCTATCACCGGCGCAATCATGGCCTACCCGCCGGATATAGGGAAGGATTCACTGATGCAATCCAAGGCCCCGACACCGCACATTAAAACCGTGAACGCGGAGGTGACGGACTCGCTGCCGTTCGAGGACAGCACCGACTTCGACGACGCCGACCGCGGGTTCCTCGGCGCGCTGGAACCCTGCGTTATCAAAGCCGCCGACGGCCGGGTGGTCTGGGACAACGACTCATACGCGTTCCTCCGAGACGATGCGCCGCCGTCGGTACACCCCAGTCTGTGGCGCCAGTCGCAACTTGCCGCCAAACAGGGTCTGTATGAGGTGGTCGAGGGTATCTATCAGGTACGCGGAATGGACTTGTCCAACATCAGCTTCATCGAGGGCGATACCGGCATCATCGTCATCGACCCGTTGATCAGCACTGAGACGGCCGCCGCCGCACTGGCCCTGTACCGGCAACACCGCGGGGACCGGCCGGTTGTGGCCGTGATCTACACCCACAGCCACGTGGATCACTTCGGTGGCGTACTCGGGGTGACAACCCAGGCCGACGTCGATGCCGGCCGGGTGGCTGTCCTGGCGCCGGAGGGTTTCATCGGACATGCGGTGCAGGAGAACATCTATGCGGGCACCGCGATGACCCGCCGGGCCTCCTATATGTACGGCGTCCTGCTGGATCGCGGGCCGCGCGGCCAGGTGGGGTGCGGGCTGGGGCAGAACACGTCGACGGGGGAGATCGCGGTGATCGTGCCGACCCTCGATATCACCACGACCGGCGAGGTACACACGATCGATGGTGTCGAGATCGAGTTCCAGATGGCACCCGGGACTGAGGCGCCCGCCGAAATGCACTTCTATTTCCCACGTTTCCGGGCCTTATGCATGGCCGAGAACGCCACCCACAATCTGCACAACCTGCTCACCCTGCGCGGTGCGCTGGTGCGCGACCCACGAGCGTGGTCGGGATATCTCACCGAGGCCATTGACAGCTTCGCCGACCGCACCGACGTCGCATTCGCGTCACATCATTGGCCGACCTGGGGCCGAGACCGGATCGTGGAATTCCTTGGTCTGCAACGAGATCTCTACGCCTACCTCCACGATCAGACGCTGCGCCAACTCAACCAGGGTTACACCGGCATTGAGATCGCGGAGAACTTCGCCATGCCGCCGGCACTGGAACAGGCCTGGCACACCCACGGCTACTACGGCTCGGTCAGCCATAACGTCAAAGCCGTCTATCAGCGTTACATGGGGTGGTTCGACGGCAACCCGGGACGGCTCTGGCAGCATCCTCCCGAGGCCCTGGCACCCCGGTACGTCGCCGCGATCGGCGGAATCGATCGGGTGGTGGACCTTGCCCGAGAGGCCTTTGATGCAGGTGATTTCCGCTGGGCCGCAACGCTATTGGACCATGCCGTATTCACTGATGACAGTAATGTCGCGGCCCGCGACCTCTATGCGGATACCCTCGAGCAGATGGGTTACGGCGCGGAATGCGCGACGTGGCGAAACTTCTTCCTTTCCGGGGCAACCGAACTCCGCGACGGCAACTT
>JBAXIR010000233.1:0-3162 GCA_037138275.1 Mycobacteriaceae bacterium
CAACTGGCAATCTCAGAATTTCGCGCCACCTACGGCGGGCTGTTTATGGGTGCCGGCGTCGCCGTGTTGCTCATCGGCTCTACCGACGCGGCCAGAGTGCTGGGTGCCGGCTGGGCCGGAGCCTTCATCGCGCGAGCTGTATCGGTCGTCATTGATCGATCACGGTCGAAGGAGAACATCGCCGGCCTCGTCATCGAGGCGGCCGTCGCCACGCTGCTCCTGCTCGGCTAGAACCCGGTCATCAGTCCCCGGGCAGCGACCCGACGAACGCCTCGACCGCCCGCCGATAGTCCTCCGGTGCGTCATCGTGAACCAGGTGGCCCGCACCGGTCACCCGCACATAGGTGGCGCGCTCACCGGCCAACTCCGCCATCGAGGCCATCTGTCCGGGTGGGACAACCGAGTCCCCGGCCTCGATCAGCAGTACCGGCGCCTGCACCGCCCGCCACTGCGACCAGTAGTCCCGGGTTCCCCACTCCGCTGCGATCGCAATCCAGTGCTGGGGCTTGCCGTGTAGCCGCCAGCCGGTCGGTGTTCGGTCAAAAGCCTCCAGGAAGTATCGACCGGCGACAGGTCCGAATTCCGCGAAAACCGTTTCGGCAGAATCGAATTCTTCGGGTAGTGCGTGCAACCATGGTTCCCACGAACCGACGGTTCGACCGACGAAATCTACCGCCATGTCCTCGACCACCAGCGCACTCACCAAGTCGGGTCGCGCAGCGGCCAGGCACCAGGCGTGCAGCCCGCCCATCGAGTGGCCGATCAGAACGGCGGGCGCGCCGAGGTCGTCGACGGCCGCGGCAAGTTCGTCAACGAATCGCTCGGTGCTGATCGACGCCGAGTCATCGACATCACGGCCACGATGCCAGGGCGCATCGTAGGTGTAGACCGAGCCCAGTCGGGCCAACCACGGCAGCTGACGCGACCAGGTACTGCCACGGCCCATCAGACCGTGCACCAGCACCAGCGGTCGGCCGGTACCGCCGCGATGAATCAGCTGGGAACTCACAGTCCCATCTTGGACCCGCCCCTACCCTTCGATGGGCGCGGTAGCCTTGCGCCATGACCGTGGTGAAGATCAATGCAATCGAGGTGCCGCCCGGTGCCGGCCCAGAGTTGGAGAAACGCTTCTCCAACCGCGCGCACGCTGTCGACGGCCAGCCGGGATTCCTCGGATTCCAGTTACTGCGACCGATCAAAGGCGACCACCGCTACTTCGTCGTCACCCAGTGGGAGTCCGAGGAGGCCTTCCAGACCTGGGCCGCCGGCCCCGCGATCGCCGCCCACGCCGGTGAACGCGCCAACCCGGTATCCATCGGCTCACAACTGCTCGAGTTCGAGGTCGTGCTGGACGTTGCACGGTCCAACACCGCGGGATAGCGCGCGCCGGCCACACCGGCGCGCGGCGGCACTGGCCACCGCGATCACAGTAATTGCCGGACTGGCGACCGGCTGTGCTTCGCCGAGTGCACCCGCGGCCAACCCCGGTGTGCGGATAGAAACGAACACCCCGCAGGGTGTCCGTGCCCAGCAGGTCATGGACATGCTGAACTCCGATTGGCCCATCGGGCAGGTCAGCGTAAAGACGTTGGCCGCACCCGACATGGTGGACCCGATCGAGGCGACGATGGAATCGCTGTGGTGGGACCGCCCCTACACACTGACCGGAGTCGAAATCGGCGCCGGCTCAGCCCGATTGCATCTGCTGACCTCCTTCGGTGCGCAACAGGACATCGAGTTGCGCACCAACGACCAGACCATGGTCAGTCGGATGGTCTCCACGACCCGCAAGCCGACGATCAACTCATGGGGCGACGTTGATGCCGCGCTTAGCCAAACCGGCGCGCGCTACTCGTATCAGGTTTCCAAGGTTAACGACGGCGTGTGCGAGAAGTTCGCCGGAACCAACACTGCCGAATCATTGCCGCTGGCTTCGATTTTCAAGACCTATGTGCTTTTCGCCGTCGAGGACGCCATACTCGCCGGAACGCTGCAGTGGAATGACACGCTGACAATCACCAGCGAAGCCAAGAAACTCGGATCGTCGGGTTTCGATAAACTCCCGGCCGGCTCGCACATCACTGTCCGCCAGGCGGCGGGCAAGATGATCGCCACCAGTGACAACATGGCCACCGACCTGTTGATCGGGCGAGTCGGCACCGCGGCCGTCGAGCAGGCACTCGTTCGCGCCGGCCACCACGACCCGGCCAGCATGACGCCCTTCCCCACCATGCGTGAACTTTTCGCGGTGGGCTGGGGCAATCCGGATGTGCGTGAGCAGTGGAAGACCGCCACTCCAACAGCTCGGGCAGAGTTGTTGAAACAGGCCAATTCCCGCCCCTACGAACCAGATCCGCAACGTACACATGCGCCTGGATCCGCCTACGGCGCGGAGTGGTACGGCAGCGCCGAGGATATCTGCCGGGTTCACGCCCGCCTGCAGCACAACGCCGTCGGTCCGGCCGCGCCGGTCCGCGACATCATGAGCGAGGTGGCGGGAATCGATCTGGACCGGACGCAGTGGCCCTACATCGGCGCGAAGGCCGGAAATCTACCCGGGGATCTGACATTCAGCTGGTACGCCGTAGACCGGACCGGTCAGGCCTGGGTGGTCAGCTTCCAACTCAACTGGCCGCGGTATCACAGCCCCAACGCCGGCGGCTGGGTGATGACGATCATCAAGCAGGTCTTCGGGATGCTGCCGCGGTAGAACTGAGACGACTGCGGGCGGTCACCCGAAGATGACCGCCCGCGTCTCGCCGTCGATTACTCCGTGGCCACGCTCGCCAGATCAGGCTCGATGACCTCGCGCTTAGGCCCACCGCTGAAGGTGAACTTCACATCCTCGCCGACGCCTTCGCCGTCCCAGTTGTCCACGTCGACGGTGACGAGTTGGCCCGGCCGGATCTCGTCGAACAGAATCTTCTCGCTCAGCGCATCCTCGATCTCGCGCTGGATGGTCCGGCGCAGTGGGCGGGCTCCCAGAACCGGATCGAAGCCCCGCCGCGACAGCAGCGACTTGGCCTTATCGGACAGCTCCATCTCCATGTCCTTGGCCTTGAGCTGAACCGAAACCCGGCCCACCATGAGGTCGACCATCTGGATGATCTCGTCCTGAGTCAACTGGTGGAACACGATGATGTCGTCGATGCGGTTGAGGAA
>JBAXIR010000234.1:0-3134 GCA_037138275.1 Mycobacteriaceae bacterium
CTGGTGGCTATGGGTCACCACATCCAGATAGCGCTCGTGCTGTTTCGCGGTCTCCTGCTGGATGCGGTCGATGACGCTCCACGCGTCAGCGGACAGTGGCGCTGCGGCTGGGGCCCAGTGTTCGTCCTGCGGCGGTGCTGCTGCGGGCGGCATGACTGCTGCGTGCGAGTGCACGCCGTTGTGCGCGACATTCACGATGGGCTCCTCTTGCCGTGGGGCGGCGGGCATTGGCGCGCTCGGCGCACTGTGGACAACGGGTGCAGCGGGCGCACTGTGGACAACGGGTGCGGCGGGCGCACTGTGGGCAATGGGTGTGCTCGGCACACTGGGTGCGGGCACCCGGACACGCTTGGGCGTGATGGTGTTGTTCCCGTCCGCGTTCGGATAGGGCTTGCCGACATTGGCCCCACCCACCAGCACAGCATGCGCGGGAGCCGGCACGTGCTGCTCCGGCTCTTCGAAGTGGTCGTAGAGCGCAACCAGGTCCAGTGCGACGCCCTCGGCCGCCAGGGCCGCGAGTCCGCGATGCCAACCGCGCGTCGCCCCGGCCTTCGGATCATCAAGGGCCACAGCGGAATGCGGCGTCGTCTCAAGAATCTGACCGACGAGTTTGGTCAGAACCCGGCTCGGCCCGACCTCGATGAACCGGGTGACCCCGTCGCGGGCCATCGCTTCGATCATCTCGCGGAACCGCACGGGTTGACGCACCTGATCGCCGAGTTGAGCCGCGACGTCGTCGCCGTACGGTTGGGCGGTCACGTTCGCATACACCGGGAAGCTGGCCTGTCCGAACTCCATCTTCGACAGGTACTCGGTCAGCGGCGCCGAACTTGCGGCCACGATCGACGAATGGAATGCCGAGGCAACCGGCAGTCGCACCGCCGTCCACCCCGCCGCCTTCGCGGCGGTCGCGGCCCACGCGATGTCAGCCTCATGTCCGGCCAGCACCACCTGACGAGGTGCGTTGTCGTTGGCGATCACCAACGCGGCGGCCCGTTCCGGTTCGGCGTCGAGCATTCCCCGAACGTCCTCGGCGCTGGCGGTGACCGCCAGCATCGCGCCATCCTTACCGTGGCCGGCTTCGGCCATCAGCATGCCGCGCATACGTGCGGTGTCGACGAGTCGGTGGGTCGGCAGGACGCCCGCCGCAGCCAGCGCACTGACCTCGCCGAAGCTGTGGCCCGCGGCGGCATCGGCCCGCACACCCAGAACCTCCAGCAGCGCCAGTTGGGCGAGGCTGGTGGCGGCGATGGCCGGCTGGGCGTTGTGCATCGCGGTGAGCGTGGTGCGCTGCGTCTCCGCCGAGGCGGGGTCGAACGCCGGTTCCGGGAACACCACCCGGTGCAGGTCGGCGAGGTCACCGTCGATGGCGTCCCACACCGCGAGCGCGCCGGGGAAGGCGAGTGCGAGGTCGGCGCCCATCCCGACGTACTGGCTGCCCTGGCCGGGGAAGAGGAAGGCCGTCTTGCCGTCGCGGGCCGGGCCGAAGCCGATGGCGATATTGGGATCGGCGAGTCCCTCCGCGGTGCCGTCGGCGAGCGCGCCGCGCAACCGTTCGGCGAGTGTCTCCAATGCGGCGGTGTCCGCCGCGACCAGACCCGCGCGGGCGGGCTGCGATGCGTCGAAGTTGCGCGCAGACTCGTAGGCGATGCGCGAAAGGCTCTCCCCGGAGCGGGCCGCGGAAAGGATCTCGGCGGCGCGCTTCTCCAGGTCGGCGGCGGAGGCCGCGCTGAGCACTACGAGTTCGGTGGCCAGGGCGCGCAGGCGCTTGGCGCGTTGCTTGCCGCGGTACTCCTCCAACGTCACGTGGAAGTTGCTGCCGCCGAAACCGAATGAGCTGACCGCGGCGCGGCGCGGTTGGTCGCCGGGGCGCACCCACGGGCGGGTCTGTGCGTTGACGTAGAAGGGGGTATCGGCCATGTCCATCGCCGGGTTCGGCCGGTCCACCTTTAAGGTGCCGGGCAGGGTCGAATGCTGAAGGGCCAGAACGGCTTTGATGAGACCGGCAGCGCCCGCGGCCGCTTTGGTGTGGCCGATCTGGGACTTCACCGAACCCAGTGCGCAGCGGGTCGAGTCGTCGGTGAACACCAGCTTGAGTCCGGCGAACTCGGCGACGTCGCCGGCCTTGGTCGCGGTGCCGTGCGCTTCGAGCAGTTCGACGGTCGACGGCGCGTAGCCGGCGCGCTCGTAGGCGCGGCGCAGTGCCTTGGCCTGACCTTCGGAGCGCGGCGCGTAGACGCTGGAGGCACGGCCATCGGAGGAGGAGCCGATACCGCGGATGACCGCATGGATCGGGTCGCCGTCACGTTCGGCGTCGCTGAGGCGCTTGAGCGCCAGCATGCCCACACCCTCGCCGATGATGGTGCCGTCGGCGGCGTCGGAGAACGGCCGGCAGTCACCCGTCGCCGAGAACGCCGGCGTCTTGGAAAAGCACATGTACATCATCACGTCGTTGAGGGCGTCGACGCCGCCGGTCAGCACCAGATCGGATTCGTTCAGATACAACCGGTGCAGTGCGGATTGCAGTGCCGACAGCGAACTGGCACACGCGGCATCGACGACGAAGTTGGAACCGCCGAGGTTAAGGCGGTTGGCGACACGTCCGGCCACGACGTTGCCGAGCAGGCCGGGGAAGGTGCTTTCCTGCCACACCGGGTAGTGGTCGGCGATATCGCGACAGATCTCATCCGCCTCGTCCTCGGCCAGGCCGTTTTCCAGCATCGCCTTGCGCCAGATCGGCCGCTGCATCCGCGATCCCATCTGCACCACGAGTTCGGTGGTGGAGGCGACACCGAGGACCACGTCCACCCGGTCGAGGTCGATGTCCACACCGCCGCGCATCGCCTCGTCCAGCACCTTCCGGGCGGCGATGAGCGCGAGCAGTTGGGCGGAATCTGTCGAGGGCAGCGCGTTGGGCGGCAACCCGAATTTCACCGGATCGAACTGCACCGGGTCGATGAAACCGCCGCGCTTGCAGTAGGTCCGGTCGACGGCCTTGGGATCGGCGTCGTAGTAGTCCTCGATCAGCCAGTGCGACGGCGGCACATCGCCGATCGCGTCACGTCCGCTGGTGATCGTTCGCCAGAACCCCTCGACTCCGGGCTCGCCCGGATAGATGGCGGACATCCCGACGA
>JBAXIR010000235.1:0-3119 GCA_037138275.1 Mycobacteriaceae bacterium
GCCGCGGCCGCCCAGCCGGCCGCCGCACCGGTGCAGACGCCAGTGCCGACCCTGGCACCGGCGACGTCCGGGACCCTTGCCGAGTACTTGAAAGAGAAGGGCGTGGTGCTCGAGCCCCAGAAGGCGGCCGGATTCACCGCGCTCAACATCGTGCTGCCGATCCCGACCGGGTGGCGCATCATCCCCGATCCGAATGTCCCCAATGCGTTCAGCGTGATCGCCGACCGGCAGGGCGGCGACGGGCTGTACACCTCCAACGCCCAGTTGATGGTGTCCAAGCTGATCGGAGATTTCGATCCGCGAGAGGCCATCAGTCACGGCTACATTGAGAATCAGAAGCTGTTGGCCTGGCAGTCGACGTCAGCCTCGATGGCCGACTTCGGCGGCTTCCCGTCATCGCTCATCGAAGGGACCTACCGCGACACCGACATGACGCTCAACACCTCTCGGCGTCAGGTGATCGCACAATCAGGTTCAGACCGTTTCCTGGTCACGCTGTCCGTTACGACTGCCGCGAACCAGGCGGTGGCGGCCGCCGCCGCTACCGACGGAATCACCAAGGGCTTCAAGGTCGCCGCACCGGATGCAACGCCCGCGGTGGCGCCGGTGACAGCAGCGGCAGCCCCTGTCCCGCCCGCGGCCACCCCCGGGGTTCCGGCAGCGGTTCCCGCCGCTGCTGCCATGCCGGAGGTCGCCGTAACGGTGGCGCCGCCTGCTCCAGTGGCAGCACCGGCACCTGCGGCGGTGCCGGCTCAATAACGGCCGTCCGCTGCTCGTATTGTGAGCGCCATGGTTGTCGGGGCGGTGTTGAGTCTGTGCCTGGCCGTGCTGATAGGCGGCTCAGGGCTGTGGTCGCTGGGCGGGCGCTCCGGAGTCGACGTCACCGGGCAGGTACAGCGCGCGGTGGCACCCACTCAGGTCGCGGCCGCCGTGATGCTCGCCGCCGGCGCAGTGACCGCGCTGGCCGCGCCGACCCGGATCGGAGTGGTCGGGTTGATCATCGGCGCGATCGGCGCGATCGGCACCATCGCCGCGGGATCGTGGCGAGCGGCACGTTACGCCGCGCAACGCCAGATGTCGGCATCGTGTGGATCGGCTGACGGATGCGCCGGATGCACCCAGCTGTGCAGGTCAACCCCGGCCGACGCCGGTTAGTTGCGGCTGAGGTCGATGGGGTGGGTCGCGAGCAGTGGCAGGGGCATGGGCTGACGACGCAAAACCCGCGACCATAGGTCGACGCGGGGCTCTGCCAGAACGTCAGACGGCAACGCCGACAACACGATCCAGTCATCGCGCTCAATTTCGCCGTCGAGTTGCCCGATGGTCCAGCCCGAGTAGCCTGCGAAGATTCGTACACCCTCGACCACAGCGCCAATCAACTCCGGGTCCGCATCAAGATCGACCATCACCACGCGGCCGGCGACATGGCGAAGACCAGACAATCCCTCGGGATCGACCCCGATTCGCAGCGCGCCCAAACACAGTGCAGCATCTCGCTTCACCGGCCCTCCCACGAACATCGTCTTCGGCTTGGCGACCAGGTCGGTCCACTGCGGCAAGACGTTGTGGACCGCGGTCTCACTGGGCCGGTTGAGCACCACACCCAGGGTTCCACCGTCGTTGTGCTCGACGATGTAGATGACGCTGCGACGGAATGTCGGCTCCATCAGGTCGGTACTGGCGAGCAGTAGCGTTCCCGCCCGCACCTGATTTTCCGCGGGCGCGATGAAGTCCTCGGGGTCCTCCTGCTGAGACACCCGTCAATCATGGCACGGGGCGCTGCGACGAATAGGTGCGCGCCGCGGTGATGTTTGTAGTGTGAGCCAGTGGTCGATGCTGGCGCTTCCGTCTCGTTGTGGCGCTCGGTGCACGGCCTTGGCGACTTCTGGCGGCTGCTGCAATTGCGGATGGCAAGCCAATTCGCTGATGGGCTGTTTCAAGCCGGGTTGGCGGGTGGATTGTTGTTCAATCCCGAACGCGCCGCAGACCCGGTTGCCATCGCCGGAGCCTTCGCGGTCTTATTCCTGCCCTATTCGGTGCTGGGACCGTTCACCGGCGCTCTACTGGACCGTTGGGACCGGCGGGCCGTCCTGGTGGTGGCCAACGCCGCCCGGTTGGTACTGGTGATCGGCGTCGCCGCATTGCTGGCCGCGGGAACTGGGGACCTGCCCGTGCTGTGTGCTGCGTTGACGGTCAACGGCGTCGGCCGATTCGTGACATCGGGGCTGTCGGCTGCTCTGCCGGATGTGGTACCGCGCGAACAGGTGGTGACCATGAACTCGGTGGCCACCGCGGTCGGCGCCACGGCGGCGTTCCTGGGTGCCAACTTCATGTTGGGTCCCCGGGCGATCTTCGGGTCGGGCGATAACGCGGCGGCGGCGGTTATCGGCTGCGTCGCGCTTCCACTCGCGCTGGCCCTGCTGATATCGCTCCGGTTTCGCCCGCGCGTCCTCGGGCCAGAACGCGTCGACGCGCATGGCTCGGCGCTGTCCACGGTGGCCGCCGGTTGGGCCTCGGGCGCCCGGGAAGTTCGATCCAAGCCTTCGGTTGCCGCGACCCTGTCCGGTCTGGCAGCACACCGGATGGTGTTCGGCATCAACACGTTGCTGGTCCTGGTGCTGGTTCGGCACAGCGACACCGCGGGCTTTGCCGGTTTGGGAACCATCGTCATCTTCGTCGCCGCCGCCGGCGCGGGGTCCTTTGCGGCCACTGTGCTGACACCCGTGTCGGTGCGGCGGTGGGGGCGATACGCCACCGCCAACGCGGCACTGCTGTGTGCGGCGGTGATCCAACTGTCGGTTGCGACGGTGCAGTTGGGCGTGATGGTGGTCTGCGGGTTCTTCCTCGGTGTGACCGGCCAGGTGGTGAAACTCTGCGCCGACTCGGCCATGCAGATCGACGTCGACGACGCGATGCGGGGGCACGTATTCGCGGTTCAGGACTCGCTGTTTTGGATGTCGTTCATTGTGGCGGTCAGCGCGGCGGCCCCGGTGATACCTGCCGACGGACGATCGCCGGCGCTGGCGCTGGTTGGTTCGGGCGTGTACCTGATCGGGTTGGCATTGCACGCGAGGATCGGCAGGCCTCACCCCCGACGAACTAGACCCCCGACGAACTAG
>JBAXIR010000236.1:0-3081 GCA_037138275.1 Mycobacteriaceae bacterium
TCATCGAGACGGTCGGCAAGACCATCGACGCGGTCGGCGTGGCGGTGATCGCCGTCGGGGCCTTGATCTCGGCCGCGGGCGCGGTCCCTCGGCTGCGCAACGCAACCGGTGATGTCTATCGGGTGTTTCGTCAGCAACTCGGTCGCTCGATCCTCCTCGGCCTGGAGTTCCTGGTTGCCGCCGACATCATCAGGACAGTGGCCGTCACACCGGATGCCCGGAGCGTCGCAGTACTCGGCGGGATCGTGCTGATCCGGACGTTCCTGAGTTTCTCGCTCGAACTCGAGGTCACCGGGTACTGGCCCTGGCAGAAGAACCGCCAGCAGCAGCAGGCCACACCTCAGTTGGGTCCGTGAACACCCAAGGCCGCCAAACCCGCCGGACAAGGATTGCCGCTGCCCTGCGGAAGACCCAGCCCACCGCACTTGCTCCTCCGGATTCCTATCCTCCGACTGAAGTAGCGGCAATGTTGCGCGAGATAGGCGTCGCACTCTCGGAGGTCGTACAGCCGATACCGATCATTCAGGGCAGGCTGGAGACAATCGCCGCGAAGTACACCACCCAACCGGTACGGCTGGTGGTGCTTCCCACGGTGCTGCTGATCCAGATCGGGGATGCGGCGTACCAAATCGACGGCTCGACGCACTCATCACTACAACTCGACGCGGCGGGACGCATCGATCAAATCGCCGATCTGGCCGAGGCGGGGGCAATCACGCCGACCGATGCTGTCGCGGCGGTTGCCGCCGCCCGCACGATGCCGCCGCGCTTCGGCCGGTTCGCGACGGCGATCGGATATGCGATCACCGCATTGGGTTTCGGCATCATGATCAACCCGACCTGGGCCGCGCTGCCGGGTTATCTGTTCCTCGGTTTGGTGGTCGGATTGATCGTCGCGTTCGGTGGACAGTCCCCCACACTGTCGCCGATCCTGCCCACCCTGTCGGCATTGGTGGTGACCCTGCTGGCCACCTGGTTCGTCGCCAACACCGCACACGACGGTCTGTTACGGGTGATCAGCCCTGCCCTGGTGGCCACGCTGCCCGGGATGGCGCTGACCACCGGCGCTATGGAACTGGCCAGTTCGGAGATCATCTCCGGGGCCAGCAGGCTGGTCTACGGAATTTCCCAACTGGCGCTACTGCTTTTCGGTGTGATCATCGGCCTGCACATCGCCGGTTCCGAGATCGCGCCCCAGTCCCCGTCTGCCCCGATGGGCGCATGGTCGCTGTACGTGTCGATCGTCATCGTCGCGATCGGGTTGTCGATCTACCTGTCGGCGCCCCCGGGCTGTCTGTTCTGGCTCATGGCTGCGATCGCCGTCGCGATTCTCGGCCAAAAGTTGGTGACCGATATCCTGCCCGCCGCACGATCGGGGTTCGTCGGGGCAATGCTCTCGGTGATTTTCGCCATGCTTGCCACCCGGATCAGATCAGCACCCCCGGCGGTGGTGATGTTGCTTGCATCATTTTGGTCGCTGGTGCCCGGCGCGACGAGTTTCATGTCGGTGAGTCAGGCGGCCACTGGCGATGATGCCAACGTCGCCAGTCTGGGGGCAGCAGGTGCCGCAATTGCCTCGATCGCGCTGGGAACGCTGGTCGGCTGGAGCGTCTTCCGCACCATCGATGCCCGGACGCCGTGGGCGAAAGCGATCGGCAAAGCGGCTTAAGGCGGCTTCACCTCGATCCTGCTCGGCGTGGAGTTCCCGGTCGGAGGCGAGTGACTATTCCGGTGCGAATCTCTGCGTGTGGCGAGAGTGAATGACCCAGAGCCACAGGGCAACCAACACCAGGGCGCCAATCGCTGCGTAGAGGCCGACCCGCTCGGGGAAGGCCGGGAATGGCACGAAACTTCCGTAAAGGGCCAGGCACGGAACCACCGTCGCCAGTGGGAACACGATCCAGCGCCACCATGGCTGCGGGGTATTCGAAACCCACATCAAACGCACCGCCCCGACGGCGATTCCGGTATAGACCAAGACGAGCAGTAAGCCCTGCGCGGTAGCCGTAACAAAGAGTGTCTGGAAGCGATCCCCGGACGGAATGAACAGGCCGGCCACGATCACCGAGAGCGCGCAGCCAAGTACGAGCGTTGCGGCATTGCCCGGAGCACCGCTGCGATTGGTGACTGCCAACCAGCCCGGAAGATAACCCGCTCGGGCCAGCGAGTAGATGCCTCGCAGGGCCGCGACGGTGAAACCGATGCAGGTGGCCGAGAAGTCCACCAGCAGAGCCAATCGGATCCAGAAAGCGGCCCAGGGCCCCAGGAGTTCATCTGCCATCACAGCGAATCCGTCCAGTGCATCCCCCCACGTCTTCGCGACGTGGGAGGGCCCGAAGTAGACCGTTCCCGCATAGGAGCAGAAGACCAACAGGATGCCGGAACCAACAACCGTCCCGACCAAGGCGATGGGGATGGCACGCCGCGGGTCGCGGGCCTCCTCGGCCAGGGAGCTCACCGTTTCGAATCCGCCGAAAAGCAGAATGCAGAACAGCAACGCCGCGAAGAGGTCGCCCCGGTGGGGATTGCTCCAAGAGAAAACCGCCCAGGTATTGGCCGATCCCGCGTGAATCACCGCCGCCGCGGCGGTGAGCAGGAACGGAATTACCGAAACCGCCACGATCACCAATTGCACCTTCGTTGCTAGCGAAGCCCCGCGAACATTCAGCCACCAGGCAGCGCCGCAAACCAATAAAGCACCGGCCCACCATGGAAACCCGATTCCGAAATACAGTACGGCGAACCGCGAAATAAGTTCTCCCACAACGATTCCAAAACCGGCTGCTCCGGAAAAGAGTAACGACAGCACATAGATTCCCAAGGCACCGGTCCCAGCCGTCGGCCCCCAGGCGCGGGCCATGTAGTCACCCATCGCCCCGGCGCCACCGGTTTCGGATGCATAAAAGGCCACGACAAGCGAGAAAGCCATCATCCCCGCCGCCGCCAGTGCGACCGCCAGTGGGCCGATCGCTCCCGCCAGAGCCGCCACGATACTGAGGAAAAGGGCGATATCGATAAGCGGGCCGATGGAGAAGGACTGCCCGACCAACTGCATGAGGCCGAGATGACCGGTGCGTAAAC
>JBAXIR010000237.1:0-3077 GCA_037138275.1 Mycobacteriaceae bacterium
CGACGGCCGTGATCGGCGGCGTCGGCTGCAGCCAGTCGACAGCGGCGCCGGGCATCACTGTTGTGCCGGCACCGCTTGACGACCCCGCCGCAGCGTCCACACCGCCTGGTGCACAGCCGCGGTTGGCATCGGACCCCGCGCAACTGGCGGACGATCTGGTCACCGATGAACTCGCCGTGCGGGACCCCTCGACGCTAGAGCCCGCACTGGTTGCCGCGGCGCACCGTCAGCAGGCCGCCTATCGCGCTATCGGACGCCACCCGGAATGGGACGCGATCATCCGGGGGCGTATCCCGCCGCAACTGCTCGGGGCATATGACCTCAATGTCGACGCGCGGCGGCAACTCAACGCGATGGCCCCGCCGCCGCCGGACACACTGCCCGCCTGGCGCATCATCGGGCCGCCGCCCGCCGAGGAACTGCTGGGCTTCTACCGTGAGGCCGAAGCGGCAACCGGCGTCGCGTGGAACTATCTGGCCGCCATCAACCTCATCGAAACCCGGCTCGGCAGCATCGCCGGGGTCAGCACTGCCGGCGCGCAGGGTCCGATGCAGTTCCTGCCCTCGACTTTCGCCCAATACGGCCAGGGCGGCGACGTCAATTCGCCGCGGGATGCCATCATGGCGGCCGGCCGCTTCCTCTCCGCAAGTGGCTTCGCCAATAATCGTGACCGCGCCGTGTACGTCTACAACCACGCCAACGAGTATGTCCGGGCGGTCAGCGATTACGCAGCAGTGATCGGCGGCGACCCCGCCGCCTTCGCCGGTTACTACCGATGGGACGTCTACTACTACACCGTCGCCGGTGAGGTGTTACTGCCGATCGGTTACGCCGAAACATCGCGGATCCCGGTGGCCGGCTACCTGGCGGCGCACCCACAATAAGGCCCCGGTCGAAAACCCCCCGGCCGATAAAACCTCAGCCGAAGACACTCTCGACGAACGCCTCGCTGCCCGGCTTCCAGGCGACGATGAAGTTGCCGACGTCGTCGCGGCTGATGTCCAGACCGGGACAGAACCAACTTTCGTCATCGCCGGTGAAGAAGTGCGGGGATCCGATCACCCCCCGGGCGCGGCCGTCTTCCCAGTCGGCACGAACTGCGGCGGCGGTCTCGTCGGCGTCGAGTGGATCGAGGCCGAAACTCGCGGCGATCGGCTCGACGACTTCGGGAAGCCCGATGTCGAGGCCATCTTCGAACACCGCGTTGCGCAACGCCATTCCGACCTCCTCGACCAGAACCGGATCACCCGTGCGATCCGCCGCGGCGGTCAGTGCGAACGCAACCATCGAGGTGCTCGGAAAGGTGTCGACCGAAAATCCGCCGAAAAGGTCCGGCCGCACGGACGAACGCAACGCGGTGATCTCTGCTCCGATGTGGTGGGCGTCCAGTGGTTGACCGTTGACCAGTTCCAGCGGCCAAGCCCGGATGCGCAGACGTGGCTCAGCGAGACCATGCTCACTGCGACGGTCGATCAGCGTATGTAATCCGACATGGGTGAACGGACAGAGGATGTCAGCGAAGACCTCAACGGTACGCATGGCCGAAGGATAGCCGGGCGCTACACAGATCCGGTGATGCGGCTGTTGGACAACTCGTTCAGGTAGACCTCAAGGTCGGTGTAACCGACGGCGGACAACGTGCGGGCGTTGGTGTTGGCGACGTTGGGGTTGGTTCCCTTGGTGATCTCCCAGGCGTCGGGCATGCCGTCGGCGTCGGTGTCAGTCGGGGCGGCGGGCGGCGAGCCGACATACGCCGGCAGCAAACCATCACCGGCGGGGTTGGTATTGGGCGCCGCACCCGAGATGGTGTTACTGGCGACGAAACTCATCAAACGGGTATCCATCGGGTCGCGCGGCCAGGCGCCGGCGTTATTAAGCAGGTAGGTGCGCAACTGGCCGGTGGGCGTGTAGGTGATCGCCGGGAAGGGGTGGCGGGTGGTCCGGGCCTGTGCCTGCCGTGAGGTGGTGCCCGGGCTGGTCTCGGCGGGATAGTCGTTGCAGCAGTAGAACAGTTGGTAGTCGGATCGCGACGGGTAGAGGTCCATCTTGTTGCCGCTGACGAAGAGTTCGTTGCGGGCGACGTTGAGGATCTGATCGTCGAACATGCCGTATTGGAAACTGTTGGCGGTGTGAAACAGGTTGTTGACCGCGTTGAGTTTCCAATAGATCGGTTGGGGGCCACCGCTGGCGACACCGGAGGTGACGCCCAGTGCCACGAAGAACCGCGGATCCCAGTACAGGTTGTTGGACATTTCGAGATTCATAAAGGAGTTGGCCGCGGCGGCGGACTCCCGGCTGCCCTCGGGCAGCCGCCCTTCGATGCGGTTGAACACGTTGTGGTGCAGTGAGACGTTGTCCAACTTGAAGCCGTAGGCCGGGTTGGAGTAGTTCATCAACACCCCGCCGTAAAACGAGTGCCCGCCAACGGTTTCGGCGATGATCGTGTTCTGCACGGTGATGTCGTGCGAGTAGGAGATCTCGATCGCCTCATCGAGGGCGTTGCCGATCGAGACGTGGTCCACGATCGCGTTGCGGGTGTAGCGCAGCCGCAGTCCGTCATCACCCGGTGCAGTCAGGCCCGGCCGGATGCGGATGTGCTGCAGGATCCAGTTCTCGGCGAAATCTGCCGGCGCGTGCACATCCTGATCCTGATACGGGCTCTCGTCGGTGACCAGGCCCCGAATGGTGATACCGCCCGGCGAGGTCTGGCCGGCGATGGTCACATTGCCGTTGGTCAGATGGATCTGGGCGTCGATCAGACCGCTGACCTTGAACAGGATGTATTTCGTACCGGGTTGGTCGATGGCCCACTGCAGGGAGCCAGCGCCGTCGGCGTTGAGGTTGGTGACATAAATGACGCTGCCCCCGCGGCCGCCGGTGGCGTAAGCACCGAACCCTTCGGCTCCGGGGAACGCCGCGAGTGGGGTTGACGCGTCGGGAGTCGGGCTGACCGCCACCGTCACCGCAGTACTGGCTGTGCCGCCGCGGCCGTCGACGACGGTCACGGTGAAGCCGTCCGCACGATCCGCCGCGGTCGCACCGGGGGCCGCCGCAGTGTTTCGCGCGGCGACGGTCGG
>JBAXIR010000238.1:0-3067 GCA_037138275.1 Mycobacteriaceae bacterium
TACCTGGCCTGGTCGCTGATCCCGGTGCTGATCGCGGTCATCTTTTCGTTCAATGACGGACGGTCCCGCACCGTCTGGCAGGGCTTTTCGACCCGTTGGTACTTCGGCGATGCGACCAAGTCGGTCTGGCACGATGCGGCGTTGCACACTGCCCTACTCCAGACGTTGAAGCTGGGCGTAATCACCACTCTGATCACGGTGCCACTCGGGGTGATGTTCGCTATCGGGATCGATCGCTGGCGGGGTCGGTTGCCCGCAGGGGCGAACATGCTCATGCTGGTGTCCTTCGTCCTGCCCGAAGTGCTCCTGGCCGTCGCACTGTTGTTCGTGGTGACGTCGCTGCCGTTGCCGATCAAGTTGGGTACCGGTGCCCAGGTGCTTGGTCTGGTGACATTCCAGATCGCCTACCCTGCCGTATTGGTACGGGCGCGCCTGGCCACCATCGGCACCCAATACGAAGAAGCCGCAATGGATCTCGGGGCTTCACCGCTGGCGGCGCTGCGCAGGGTGACGTTGCCGATGTTGCTTCCGGCGATTTTCGCAAGCACCGTCCTGGTGTTCGCCGATGTGATCGACGACTTCGTTCTGGTGCGCTACCTGTCTGGAAATTCCTCGACCGAACCGGTCTCGGTCAAGATCTACAACACCGCGCGCGCCGCACCGACACCGGCGCTCAATGCCCTGGCTACCCTGCTGTTGTTCGCCGCTCTACTGGCGATCACCGTGGGCTACCTCATTTATCGCAGGATGACCCGCGGCGACAGCACGGCCGGCGGTGGTATCGCCGCATTCGCCGGCGAGGCGTAAGCGGTTCGCGGCTTTACCCCAACGCTTGCGGGTACTAAACTGAACGGGTGTTCAAACAATCTGAGGCAGCCCCCGTCCCCGCCGACGCACTTGCCGCATCGCTGGCGCCGTTCGGTTCATCCCGCATGCTTCCGCGGGTGGCCTATGTGGACCCGGCGGTATTCGAGTGGGAGCAGCGCAACATCTTCTCCGGGTGGCACTGCGTCGGCCACGCCTCAGAACTTGACGGCGTCGGCGCGCAACGGGCGGTCGGTACCGGTGCCAACGGCGTCCTGCTGGTACGCGACGAGGACGGGATCGCGCGGGCGTTCGCCAACGTCTGCCGCCATCGCGGGCATGAACTCTTGGCCTGTGGAGCCACCACCAAACGGCGCGGCGTGGTGTGCCCGTACCACTCGTGGTCGTTCAAGCTCAACGGTGAACTGCGCAACGCCCCCGGATTCGACGACCTCGACAATGCCGCGTTCGGATTGACCGAACTTCGGCTCGTTGACTGGCATGGTTGGCTTTTCGTCGACCCCAGCGGAGAAGCCACCGACTTCGCCGAACACGTCGCCGGCACCGAGGAGATCATCAGCCCCTACCGGCCGGAGGAGCTCACCATCGTCGCGCGGCACTCCTACGAACTCGCGACGAACTGGAAGATCATCGCCGAGAACTATCAGGAGTGCTACCACTGTTCGACGATCCATCCCGAGCTGTCCAGGATCAGCCCGCCCACCAGTGGGGACAACGTCCAACTGCCCGGCGACTGGATGGGCGGCTCGATGTTCCTGATCGACGAGGCCGAAACGATGTCGCTCTCCGGACGCAGTGGCGGCGTGGCGATCAAGGGTCTGTCCGAACAGGAACTGCGCACCGTGATGTATCTGGTCGGGTTCCCCAACCTACTGGTGAGCCTGCACCCCGATTATGTGATGACCCACCGGATGACCCCACTGGCCCCGGATCGCACCTACGTGGAATGCACCTGGGCGTTCCCGAAGGATGCGGTTGAACGGCCCGACTTCGACCCGTCCTACGCGGTGGACTTCTGGGATCTGACCAACCGGCAGGACTGGGCCGCGTGCGAGTCGGTGCAGCGTGGTCTGAGTTCACCGCACGCCCAACCGGGGCCGTTGGCACCCGAAGAAGAAGGCGTCTACCAGTTCGTCACGAGGGTTGCCCGCGCCTATGCCGGGAACCGTTGAGCAACTGCGTTATACGTCCGACTCATCGCCGGAGCCATCGCTAAGACTGTCCAGAGCCCCGGAAGCGAGTTCACGGCCCACGGCGATCACCTCGTCGGCGCGGTGGAAATCCAGGCTTCGGCATGTTGTCCGGGGAATCTCGATGAGCAGATCCGGCGGGTAGGCGGCCAACTGGTGGCGGGCAAGTGCCGCCTGAGCGATCTCGATGGTTCGGTTCATCACCGCGAAACTCCCTAACTTCGGCATCGGCGCATCGTCGGAGTCGTACCCATCGGCGTCGTAATCCTCAGTTGCAGATAAGGTTTCGGCGACGGTGCCGAATCGGCTGAGTACCGACCGCGCGGTCGGCGTCTCCAACAGCGCCGAGGTACTGCGCAGGAGTCGGTTGAGCCGCTCGCGAGTCGCGGTCGTCTCCAGACCGGCTGCGTCTTCGGCGCGGAGGTCGGTATCGGTTCCGGACAGGCTGACGGCGATGGTGAGATCGGCGTTGACGGCGGCGATCGGCGCCATCGGGAGTGGATCGAGGATGCCACCGTCGGCCAGTAACCGGCCGTCGAGCACATGCGGCGCGACGATCCCCGGGATCGCGATCGAGGCGCGGATCGCGGAATCGACCGGGCCGCGCTGCAGCCATACCGACTTACCGGCGATGAGGTCGGTCGCGACCGCGGTGAACGGGATGGGCAGGTTCTCGATGGTGGCGTCGCCGAGCATGTCGCGGACCGCGTCGAGGATCTTTCCCGCCCGCAGCACGCCGGCGGCCGCTATCGACGGATCAAGTAGTCGCAGCATCGCCCGCTGGGTCAGGGTCTGTGCCCATTCGGTGAACTCATCGAGTGAGCCCGCCGCATACACACCGCCGACCAGCGCTCCCATCGACGAACCGGTGATGCCGACCACCTCATAGCCGCGGCTGCGCAGTTCGTTGATGACGCCGATGTGGGCGTAACCCCGCGCGCCACCGCTGCCGAGTGCCAGAGCCACACGTGTAGCCATCGCGTTCTCTTCGCTTTTCCGGTCGGCGTGATCGGCCGTCAGCAGCCGCCGTCGGCGGCGGCCTGGACCGCGAT
>JBAXIR010000239.1:0-3047 GCA_037138275.1 Mycobacteriaceae bacterium
ACCAACTCGTGGGCGCGCCCGACTGCGGCCTGTTGCGGATCCCCCGTGGTCGCTTCAGAGAGGTCGGCGCCGGCGCAGAACGTCCCGCCGGTGTGGCCTAGGACGACGGCGCGGACGTCCGGGTTGGCGGACGCGGCTGCCAGTCCGGCGCGTAACTGCTCGACCAGAGTCGATGACAGCGCGTTGCGGTTGTGTGGCGAATCCAAAGTCAGTCGCACCACCGCGCCGTCGACCGAATACGAAACCAGGGCTGTCATCTCAGTACGACCGAGGCAGGCCCAGCGAGGTCTGCGCGATGAAGTTCAGCACCATCTCCCGGCTGACAGGTGCGATCCGGGACAGTCGCGAGGCAACCAGCATCGAGGCGACGCCGTATTCCTGGGACAGGCCGTTGCCGCCCAATGACTGCACCGCCTGATCCACTGCACGGGTTGAGGATTCGCCGGCGGCATATTTGGCCATATTCGCGGTTTCGGCCGCACCCACGTCGTCACCCGCGTCGTACAGCGTGGCAGCCTTCTGCATCATCAGCCGGGCCAGTTCCAACTCGATGTGGTTCTGCGCCAACGGATGTGCGATCCCCTGGTGCGCGCCGATCGGGGTCTTCCACACCTGCCGGGTCTTGACGTAATCGCAGGCCTTGTCCAGGGCGAAGCGCCCCATACCCACCGCACTCGCCGCCCCCATGATGCGCTCCGGGTTCAGCCCGGCGAACAACTGCGCGATCGCGGCATCTTCCGCACCCACCAGGGCATCGCCGGGCAGTCGAACCTCGTCGATGAACACCTGGAACTGGCTCTCCGGCGCGACGAGTTCCATCGGGATCTTGGTGAAGGTGAATCCGGGTGCGTCGGTGGGCACGATGAACAGCGCCGGTCGCAGGTTGCCGGTCTTTGCCTCCTCGGTGCGGGCAACGACGAGCACGGCCTGGGATTGGTCGACCCCGGAGATCCACACCTTCTGGCCACTGAGGATCCAGTCGCTACCGTCGCGGCGTGCGGTGGTGGTGATGCGGTGTGAGTTCGAACCGGCATCGGGTTCGGTGATGGCGAACGCCATGGTGATCGAGCCGTCGGCGATGCCGGGAACCCAGCGCTGCTTTTGCTCGGCGGTGCCGAACTTGGCGATGATCGTGCCGTTGATGGCGGGGGAGACAACCAACATCAGCAGCGGGCATCCGGCTGCCGAGAGTTCCTCCATCACCATTGCGAGTTCGTACATGCCCGCGCCACCCCCGCCGAACTCCTCGGGCAGATTAACTCCGATGAAGCCGAGTTCACCTGCTTCGCGCCACAATTCGTCGGTGTGGCCACCGTTGCGAGCCCTATCCAAAAAGTACTCCTGCCCGTAGTTGGCACCGAGTGCGGCGACGGACTTGCGCAGCGCCTCCCGTTCGGGGCTCTCGATGAAACTGGTTTCGACCACTGCTGATCTCCTTCGGGCGTTTCTACTCGGGCGTTTCTACTGGGGCGTCTCTACTGGGGCGTCTCTACTCGGGCTAAGACCGCACCCACCTCGACCTGTTGTCCGACGGACACACTGAGTTGGGTCAGCACACCGTCGGCCGGGGCCGTAATGGTGTGCTCCATCTTCATTGCCTCCAGCCACACCAGCGGCTGCCCGGCGGTCACAGTGTCGCCGAGACCGGCGCCGAGTCGGATCACCGATCCTGGCATCGGCGCCAACAGGGACCCTTGCTCGACCAGTGAGTCGGGTTCCGGAAAGCGGGGCAGGGCGGTCAGCGCGACGTGGCCGTGCACCGAGTCGACGTGTACGTCATCGCCGTACCGGGCCACCCGGTAACCCGCGGCGACACCGGCATCGACCAGCACCACCTCGTCCGGTGCTGCCGAGAGCAGGCCGATCTCGGGGTCGTCGGGCAGATCCAGCCCGGAGCGGGTGAATCGGTAGCGCACCCGGTGCTCCCGACCGGTGGCGTCCCGAAAGTCCTTCTGCTGGTTACCGGAGGCCACATTGCGAAACCCGCCGGGAATCCCGGCGAGCACGGATGCGGTTGAGCGGTTGTGTGCGGCGATGGCCAGTGCGGCGGCCAACGCCGAGAGTCGCACCGCATGTTCGCCGGCCAGTGGCGCGGACAGTTCGATCAATCCGTGCGTGTCGAAGAACGCCGTGTCGGTGTGGCCGGCCAGGAATTGCGGATGGCGTAAGACATTGATCAGAAGGTCGCGATTAGTCACCACACCGTGCAACTGAGTGCGGGCCAGGGCATCAGCGAGCACCTGCGCGGAGCGCAGCCGGGTGGGCGCGTACGAAATCACCTTGGCCAGCATCGGGTCGTAGTGGATGGACACCACCGAGCCGTCGACGATGCCGGAGTCCAGTCGGATACCGGTCGTTGCCAGTGGTCCGAATTGCGTTGCGGTTCCGGGCACGTCGAAATGGTGGATCCGACCCGGCTGCGGTTGCCAGTCACGTGCTGGATCCTCCGCGTAAAGCCGGGCCTCGATTGCGTGACCCGCTGTCGGCGGCGGTTGCGCGGGCAGTGCGGCGCCGTCGGCGACGGTTAACTGCAATTCGACCAGATCCAGTCCGGTGGTCAGTTCGGTGACCGGGTGTTCCACCTGTAGCCGGGTATTCATCTCCAAAAAGAAGAACTCGCCATCGTCATCAGCGAGGAATTCCACGGTGCCCGCACCGGTGTATCCGATCGCCGTTGCGGCTGACCGTGCGGCCTCGAACAGCCGTTCCCGCATTGCCGGAATACGTTGCACCAGAGGCGAAGGCGCCTCCTCAATGATCTTCTGGTGGCGGCGTTGGATCGAGCACTCTCGTTCCCCGACAGCCCACACGGTGCCGTGCTGATCTGCCATCACCTGCACCTCGATGTGACGGCCGCGCGCCAGGTAGCGCTCGCAGAACACGGTCGGGTCGCCGAAGGCCGCTTGCGCCTCGCGTTGGGCGGATCCGACGGCGGCCGCCAACTCAGAGAGTTCTGTCACCACCCGCATGCCGCGTCCGCCCCCGCCCGCCGATGCCTTGACCAACACCGGTAACTCTGCCCGGGTGACTGCGGCGGGGTCGAGTTC
>JBAXIR010000240.1:0-3035 GCA_037138275.1 Mycobacteriaceae bacterium
CCGTTCCGCAGAATCGCCCACAACGGTGAGATCAACACCGTCACCGGCAACGAGAACTGGATGCGCGCCCGCGAGGCGCTGATCGACACCGACCTCTTCGGTACCGACGTCGAGAAGATCTTCCCGGTCTGCACCCCCGGCGCATCCGACAGTGCGCGCTTCGATGAGGTACTCGAACTGCTGCACCTGGGCGGGCGAAGCCTGCCGCACGCGGTGCTGATGATGATCCCCGAAGCCTGGGAGCGAAACGAGTCGATGGACCCGGCACGCCGGGCCTTCTACGCCTACCACGCCGCGCTGATGGAGCCGTGGGACGGCCCGGCGTCGGTGTGCTTCTCCGACGGCACCGTCGTCGGCGCGGTGCTCGACCGCAACGGCCTGCGACCCTCGCGGATCTGGGTCACCGAGGACGGACTGGTGGTGATGGCCTCCGAGGTCGGTGTGCTCGACCTCGATCCCGCCACCGTGGTCCAACGGCTGCGCTTGCAACCGGGCCGGATGTTCCTGGTCGACACCGCCCAGGGCCGCATCATCGCCGATGAGGAGATCAAGGCTGACCTGGCCGCCGAACATCCCTACCAGGAATGGCTGGACGCTGAGCAGTTCCATCTCGATGACCTTCCGCAGGGCCCCTATATCAGGATGCCGCATCACCGGGTTGTGTTGCGCCAGCAGGCTTTTGGGTACACCTACGAGGAGCTCAACCTTCTGGTGGCGCCGATGGCGCGCACCGGCATGGAGTCGCTGGGCTCGATGGGAACCGACACGCCGATCGCGGTGCTGTCGGCTCGGCCACGGATGTTGTTCGACTACTTCCAGCAGTTGTTCGCTCAGGTCACCAACCCGCCACTGGACGCCATCCGCGAAGAGGTGGTGACCAGCATCCAGGCCACCGTCGGCCCCGAGGGCGACCTGCTTAATCCCACCCCGGAGTCCTGTCACCAGATCCTGCTGCCGCACCCGATCCTGCGCAATCACGAATTGGCCAAACTGGTCAACCTCGACCCCGACGACGAGGTGCACGGACATCGGCACGGGATGCGTTCGGCGGTCATCCGCTGCCTCTACCCGGTGGCCGAGGGTGGGGCCGGCCTGCGACGTGCACTCGACGACATCCGGGCGGCGGCGTCGAAGGCCATCGCCGACGGCGCACGGATACTGATTCTCTCGGACCGGGAGTCCAACGAGAATGCCGCGCCCATCCCGACCCTGCTCGCTGTCTCCGCTGTGCATCACCACCTGGTTCGCGAGCGCACCCGAACCCAGGTCGGCCTGGTCGTCGAGGCCGGTGATGCCCGTGAGGTGCACCACATGGCGATGCTGATCGGTTCCGGTGCGGCCGCGATCAACCCCTATATGGCATTCGAGTCAATCAGCGACATGGTCGACCGGGGAGTTCTGGCGGGCACAGACCGCGAGAAGGCGCTGCAGAACTACATTAGGGCCGCCGGCAAGGGTGTGCTGAAGGTGATGTCGAAGATGGGCATCTCCACGGTCGCCTCCTACACCGGCGCCCAGTTGTTCCAGGCCATCGGTATCTCGCAGGCGGTGCTCGATGAGTACTTCACCGGCCTGCACTGCCCGGTGGGCGGGATCGACCTCGACGACATCGCCGCCGACGTCGCCGTCCGCCACCAACTGGCCTACCTGGATCGGCCCGACGAGCGTGCGCACCGTGAACTCGAAGTCGGCGGGGAGTACCAGTGGCGACGCGAGGGCGAATACCACCTGTTCAACCCCGACACCGTGTTCAAGCTGCAGCACTCCACCCGTACGGGGCAGTACTCAATCTTCAAGGAGTACACCAAGCTGGTCGACGACCAGAGCGAGAAGATCGCCTCGCTGCGCGGACTGTTGCAGTTCAAGGCCGGGGTGCGTCCGCCGGTTCCGATCGAAGAGGTTGAATCGGCCGCGGAGATCGTGAAGCGGTTCTCCACCGGGGCGATGAGCTACGGCTCGATCTCGGCCGAGGCGCACGAGACGTTGGCGATCGCGATGAATCGCCTTGGTGCGCGGTCGAACTCGGGTGAGGGTGGCGAGGCGGTGAGCCGCTTCGAACACGACGCCAATGGTGACTGGCGACGCAGTGCCATCAAGCAGGTGGCGTCGGGCCGGTTCGGTGTGACCAGTCACTACCTGACTAACTGCACCGATATCCAGATCAAGATGGCCCAGGGCGCCAAACCCGGTGAGGGAGGACAACTTCCGGGCCACAAGGTCTACCCGTCGGTGGCCGAGGTGCGCCACTCGACGCCCGGGGTGGGACTCATCTCGCCGCCGCCGCACCACGACATCTACTCCATCGAAGATCTGGCTCAGCTGATCCATGATCTGAAGAACGCCAACCCCGTGGCCCGGATCCACGTGAAACTGGTCAGCGAGAACGGCGTGGGCACGGTTGCGGCCGGTGTCTCAAAGGCCCATGCCGACGTGGTGCTCATCTCCGGTCACGACGGCGGAACCGGCGCCACACCGCTGACGTCGATGAAGCATGCCGGCGCACCGTGGGAACTGGGCCTGGCCGAGACCCAGCAGACGCTGTTGCTCAACGGCCTGCGGGACCGGATCGTCGTCCAGGTCGACGGCCAACTCAAGACCGGCCGCGATGTCGTGGTCGCGGCACTGCTGGGCGCCGAGGAGTTCGGCTTCGCGACCGCCCCCCTGGTGGTATCGGGATGCATCATGATGCGGGTGTGTCACCTTGATACCTGCCCGGTGGGTGTGGCCTCCCAGAACCCGGTTCTGCGCGCAAAGTTCACCGGCAAGCCGGAATTCGTGGAGAACTTCTTCATGTTCATCGCCGAAGAGGTTCGCGAACTCATGGCGGAGATCGGCTTCCGCACCGTCAACGAGATGGTCGGTCAGGTCAACGCCCTGGACACCAGCAGAGCCGCCTCGCGCTGGAAGGCGCACAAGCTGGATCTGGCACCGGTACTGCACGAAGCCGATTCGGCCTTCATGAACCAGGACCTCTACTGCAGTTCCCGGCAGGACCACGGTCTGGGTAAAGCTCTGGATCAGCAACTGATTGTCCG
>JBAXIR010000241.1:0-3020 GCA_037138275.1 Mycobacteriaceae bacterium
ACTCGATCAACTTCGTGTTCGTGGGTAACGAGATGAACCCCAACGGTGGCTTTCTGTCCCGATTCCCGGGTCTGTCGCTGACCAGCCTGGGCATCGACTTCTACGGTGCTACACCCGAAAATGCCTACCCCACAACAAATTACGCGCTGGAATATGACGGATTCGCGGATTTCCCACGGTATCCACTGAATTTCCTGGCTGATCTGAACGCGGGCTTGGGGATCGTCTTCGTCCACACCCAATACGCCAACGCCAACTACATCACTTTGGATAAGGTCACCCCCATCTCGGAGGGTGGCACTGCCATCGAGCTGCCGACGACGTCACCGACGCAGCGTTACCTGTTCATGCCGACGGAGAATCTGCCTCTTCTGGAGCCGCTGCGGTTTATCCCGTTGGTCGGTAATCCGATCGCCGATTTGATCCAACCGGTGCTGAAGGTGATCGTGAACCTAGGCTATGGCGATCCGGCGCACGGCTTCACCTCGGCCACCCAGCCCGACGCCAACGTGCTGGTTCCGTTCGGGCTGTTCCCAGACGTGGACCCCGGTGAGGTACTCGGCCAACTGGCGGCCGGAGTCCGGCAGGGCATCAACGACTTCGTCGCCGACTTCGGCCCCACCGGATCGATCGCCCGGGAGCTCGCCTCGATCTCCCTTCCGGCACTGACATTCTCGCTGCCGACACCGGATGGCCTCATCACCGCGGTGCAGACGGTGATCACCACGCTGGCCAACCGGATCTCCTTCGCTGCCGCCGGCGTCTACGCGGCCCTACTTCCCACGGCGGACATCATCAACGCCCTAGTGACGTCGCTGCCGGCGTATGCCATCAACCTGGCCCTGACGGGAATCGAACAGGTGATCAGCGGTGACCCGATCGGCGGCCTGATCAACGCCATCGGTCTTCCCGTTGCGGCCAGCGTCGGCCTGGCCACAACGGCCGCACTCGTCGGTGTGTTGGTGTGGCTGCAGGGCGCGGCGGCGCTCCTCGGCCCGATGTGACCGGAGCGGCTGCAACGTCACGATTGGAAGGTTTGCATGCGCGGCAAATAGCATCAAGACCGCAATGACCGATTCCGACCTGCAAGCCCGCCCGGCCCCAAGTGGGGCGGCCGCACAACGTCTATCGTCCGAGGCTCTCCGTCGACGGACCTTCGCCGTCATCAGCCATCCCGACGCGGGTAAGTCGACGCTCACCGAGGCACTGGTCCTGCACGCTCACGTGATCAACGAGGCCGGTGCCATTCACGGCAAGTCCGGACGACGCGCCACCGTGTCGGATTGGATGGAGATGGAACAGGCCAGGGGCATCTCGATCACCTCGACGGCGCTGCAGTTCCCCTACGTCTCTCCCGATGGGCAGGACTGCGTCATCAATCTGCTCGACACCCCCGGGCACGCGGACTTCTCCGAAGACACCTACCGCGTGCTCAGCGCGGTCGATTGCGCGGTCATGCTGATCGATGCGGCGAAAGGCCTTGAACCGCAGACTCTCAAGCTGTTCCAGGTGTGTCGTCACCGCGGCATCCCGATCATCACCGTGATCAACAAGTGGGATCGCCCGGGCCGCGATCCCCTGGGACTGCTCGACGAGATCCAGGAGCGCATCGGACTCAAACCCACACCTTTGACGTGGCCGGTCGGCATCGCCGGAGACTTCAAGGGGGTGCTGGACCGCCGCACCGGCAACTTCATCCGGTTCACCCGCACCGCCGGTGGCGCCACCGCGGCTCCCGAGGAGCACATCGCGCCCGAACGTGCCCGCGACGCTGCCGGTGTCGACTGGGACAACGCGGCCGAGGAGTGCGAGTTGCTCACTGCCGACGGTGGTGAGCACGACCAGGAGGCCTTCCTGCACGGCGTGACGACGCCGGTCCTGTTCACCTCGGCGGCGCTGAACTTCGGGGTGAACCAACTCCTGGACACCCTGGTGCGCCTCGCGCCGTCGCCCAGCGGACAGTTGGATGTCGACGGCCACCTGCGGCCGGTCGAGTCACCCTTCAGCGCATTCGTCTTCAAGGTGCAGGCCGGCATGGACTCCGCCCACCGCGATCGCATCGCCTACGCGCGGGTGTGCTCCGGAACTTTCGAGCGCGGTGATGTCCTCACCCACGCCGCCACCGGCAAGCCGTTCGTCACCAAGTACGCACAGTCGGTGTTCGGCCAACAACGCTCGACGCTGGACGACGCGTGGCCGGGAGATGTGATCGGACTGGCCAACGCGGCGGCATTGCGGCCGGGCGACACCCTCTTTCGCGATGTGCCGGTCCACTTTCCGCCGATACCGAGTTTCTCGCCCGAACATTTCACCGTCGCCAGAGGTACCGATCCCAGCAAGCACAAGCAATTCCGGCGCGGCATCGAACAACTGGGCCAGGAGGGCGTCGTCCAGGTCTTGCGGTCGGATCGCCGTGGCGACCAAGCGCCCGTCCTGGCCGCGGTCGGCCCACTGCAATTCGAGGTCGCCAGCCACCGGATGGCAGCGGAGTTCAACGCTCCGATCGCACTGGAACCTCTGCCTTACACCATCGCCCGCGCGGTCGACCCCGAGGATGCGCCGTTCGTCGACAAACAGGTGTCGATGGAGACCCTCACCCGGACCGACGGCGTGGTACTCGCGCTGTTCAGTACGAAGTGGCGGCTGCAGGGATTCCAGGAGGACAACCCGGATGTGCGGTTGCACTCACTGGTCGCCGCAGGCGACAACTGAGCCTGCGGGCGCCCGTTAGGCTCCTGGCGTGACGACACAGTGGTCGGCGAGCCGACTCGGCAATCTCAGTGGCAAACGCATCATCGTGACCGGGGCGACCAACGGCGTGGGTCTTGCCACGGCCCGATCCTTGGCCCGCGCGGGTGCGCAGGTGATCCTTGCGGTCCGCAATCTCGAACTCGGCGCGCAACGCGCGGCCGAGATGGGTGGAGACACCGCGGTGGTGAAACTCGACCTCGCCGATCAGGCATCAGTGCGGGCGTTCCCGACGCTGCTCGACGGCGATGTGGACATCCTGATCAACAACG
>JBAXIR010000242.1:0-3005 GCA_037138275.1 Mycobacteriaceae bacterium
GTGCCGTTGCCCACGAAGAACCCGAAGATGTCAGTGACAGCCGATGCCGTGGCCGCAGCGGTCAGCGTGCTGCCCGTAGCCGAGGCTCCGATCAGACCGTCGGTGCTGGCGCACAGGGCGTCACCGATCGAGCACTCAACCGTCGTCAGGGCGACCTCGGGGCTGGCCGGCCTGATCGCAAAGTCCATGAACAGCCCGGCGCTGACCAATGCCGTGCTGGCAACGCCTGTGGTGACGATCGGGATGAGGATTCGTGCGGATGTGGTTCGGGATGTGGCCACGATTGTTCGCTTTCCGTCAGACTTGTGGTGGTGTTCGGATTGGTGTGTTCCAGCAAAGACTCATTGAATCGATCTAGCAAACAACAGTGAACTGTCATCCTGTTGCGAATGACCAGCCTTTGGCTGTACGCCGGAAGAACAAAATGCGAACGACGAGTGAACGCGGTGCCCGGTACCTGCACCTCGAATTCGCGTGATACTCATGTTCACCTTGCTGTGCTCCAGCGGGCCGCCCGACTACTATCCGAATCACGATGCGTCTAACACGGGCGCCGGAAAGGATCATCATGTCCACTCGAGTACGCCGTTCTTCGCTGCCGGGCCTCAGCCTTATTGCCGCCGTGCCCATCCTGCTGGCCGCCCCGGCATGGGCCGATCCGCCGGCCATCCCCGAAGCCGGTTCGGAATCGGCCGCCGCCACCATCGGGGATCTCGACGATGCCGGATACGACGTCCAGATTCAGTACGAGAACGGCACGCCGGAAGTTCCACTGTCGCAGTGCGCAGTTACGAATATCGACACGGTGGGTTCGGCCGGCGACCAGCCTTTGGCGTACATGACCGTCAACTGCCCCGGCGGCGGCGGGAATTAGGGCGCGCAGTCGGACCCAGGATTACTTGCAGAGTTCGGCAATTTTCTTGTTGGACGTCTCCGCTGACTGCAGCGACGTCACCAGTTCCGGATTGTCGTTGGGTATTCCGGTGAGCAACTTCATCCCGATCGTGTCGAGGGTTCCGGCGAATCTCCGGACGTTGTCGGCCAACTCCGGTGGGGTGTTCGGCGCCAGATTCCGGAGCAGATATGTCGAGCCACCGGTCATGGCCAGACGGGCATTGGCGGCGATCGCTTCCTGGGTCCCGGGAAGCGCGGGGCCCAGATTGTCCGGCAGCGTGACGTTGGTGTAGCGGGTAACGGCAGTGCTCACGATTTTGAACGCACTGCACACCTCGCCCTTGGGGTCAGCAACCGTGCTAGCGCCGGCGTCCGTTGCACTGGGGGTGGAGACCGGTTTGAACAGCGCCCATCCGGCCGCGCCCGCGGCGAGCAGGGAGATCACCAGTGCAAGCGGTGCAATCCAGGCCGCCGGTCCGGATCGGGCAACCGAGGCGGGAGCCGAAGGCAGATCCGGATAGTTCTCGGCATGGATCGTCGGCTCAGACATGGATTCGATGCTACGCGTACGCTGAGTTCGGAAAGAAAAATGATGACATCAACCCGGTTACAGCAAATTCTGGTTCACGCGGTGGTCGGTGGCACCCTTGCGATAACGGGTATGTCAATCGCCCCCGTGGCAGACGCGCAAACCTGCGCGCCCGGTTTCGTCGTCAACCAGTACAACGGTCAGTGTCTGGCCCCGGTCGTCACCCCGGTCATCAACGGCATCCCGTGTATCGCTAGCAATATCGGAATCTGCAGTTCGTTCCTGCAGAACCAGCAGCCTCCGCGGCGGCCGCAGTCCTCGGTGGGCTAAACGGGCGCCGGCGACCCGGTTACCAGAGTCGACCCGGTCACCACCGGTGCGCGCGACCCTGCTGCCGGTACCAGTCGATGAGGTCGGGGTTGTCGATCGAACGGGGATCCAGCGAGACGCCCTCGTGGCCGGCCATGATCGCGATCACTGGCACCTCGAGTTTCTTTCCGGTGCGGGTGTGCGGGATGCCGGGCGCTGCGATGACGTCATCGGGTACATGCCGGGGTGACAGCCGGGTTCGGATCTCGGTTCGGATGGTGTCGACGAGTGCGGCGTCGAGTTCTCTGCCGCCCGGCAGGGTCACGAACAGTGGCATCCAGTACGCCCCGTCGGGACCGTCGATACCGAGCACGAATGCTTCGGAGACGGCGTCGAGTGATTCGACCACCTCGTAGATATCAGCCGAACCCATCCGGATTCCGTGCCGGTTGAGGGTGGCGTCACTGCGACCGTGGACCACCACCGAACCCCGATCGGTCACGGTCACCCAGTCGCCGTGGCGCCACACCTCCGCCGCCGGGCCGTCGGCCCAATTGTGATCGAAATAGGCTGCGCGATAACGGGATCCATTCGGGTCGTTGGCGAATGCCACCGGCATGGACGGCATCGGTGCGGTGATCACCATCTCGCCCACCTCGCCGATCAGCGCCCGGCGCTGCGGCGACCAACTGTGCAGCGCCACGCCCAGATAGCGGGTCGCCAGTTCGCCCGGTGCCGCCGGCACGCCGGTGGTTCCGCCGGCGAATGCGGTCACCACATCGGTACCACCGCTGATCGAGGACACCTCGACATCGCCACCGACTGCTGCCTTCACCCACCCGAAAAGATCACCCGGCAACGGTGAGCCGGTGCTGCCGAGTGCGCGAAGCCGGCTCAGGTCATGATCGGAGCCGGGGTGCAGGCCGGCCTTGCGTGAAGCCAGCAGATGACCGGGGCTGGTGCCGAAGTAGGTGACCTGCTCGGTCTCGATCAGCTGCCAGAGTCGGTCGGCGTCGGGAAACATCGGATGCCCGCTATAACAGACCACGGTGCCCCCGCACAGCAGGCCCGCGATGCGAAAGTTCCACATCATCCAACTCAGCGCGGTCTGCCAGAAGAAGACGTCATCGGAATTGAGATCGGCATGCAGGGCGGCGGCTTTGAGGTGCTCGAGGATCACCCCGCCGTGGCCGTGCACGATGCCCTTGGGCGCGCCGGTGGTGCCGGAGGTGAACAGCACCCACAGCGGGTGGTCGAAGGCAACCGGCGTCAC
>JBAXIR010000243.1:0-3002 GCA_037138275.1 Mycobacteriaceae bacterium
GGCAACTCCACCGGTCCGCACCTGCACTTCTCAGTGCTGCTCGGCGGTAACAACCCGACTGACCCGGTGTCGTGGCTTGCCGCCCACGGCGTTTCAATCGGCGGATACGTCGGCTAAATCCGACGGGCCGCCACCGCAGTTCTAAAGTTTCTGCAGCGGTGCGTGGTTATGCATCAGCTTCACTCGACCCGCACTGCCGAAGTCGATCAGCGACATCGCCGATTCCCCGGCACCGGACACCTCTTCGACGCGTCCGAGGCCGTACTTGTCGTGGTTGACGCGATCGCCCTGCGCCAACACCAGCAGTGCGCGCTTGCCCGCACCCGTCGGTGCCGGGCGCGGCGAGCCGAACCGGCCGACGACCGGTGCGCTCAGCGACTGGCCCGGACCGGGACCGGGGTCCGTGCGACGCCAGTCGATGAGGTCCTCGGGAATCTCGCGCAGGAAGCGCGACTCCGGGTTGAGCATCGGCTGCCCCCACGAGGATCGCACCTTGGCCCGGCTGAGATAGAGCCGCTGACGTGCCCGGGTGATTCCGACGTAGGCCAGTCGGCGCTCCTCGCTGAGTTCCACCGGATCGCCGAGTGAGCGCATATGGGGGAACATGCCGTCCTCCCAGCCGGTGACGAACACGACCGGGAACTCCAGGCCCTTGGCGGTGTGCAGGGTCATCAGGGTGACCACACCGGAATCGTTCTCGGGAATGTCGTCGGAGTCGGCGACCAGCGACACCCTTTCCAGGAATTCAGCCAGTATGCCGGTCTGCACGACATCGGAGTCTTCGGTATCGAGTTGGGTTTCCAGCGCTGCGGCATTAGCCCGGTCGATACTGAATTCGTGTGCGACGCTGACTAATTCGTTGAGGTTGTCCAGCCTGGCCAGGTCCTGCGGATCGTTAGAGGACTCCAACTCGGTGCGATAGCCGGTGCGGTCAAGGACCGCCTCGACGATGTCGCCGAGTTCGTCATCGAGGCGTCCACGCAACTCGTCGAGCAGGTCGACGAAACCCGCTATCGCCTTCTCCGAGCGAGAGTTGAGCATCGGCACCTTGCCCCCGGCCGCGGCGCGAAGCGCATCGGCGAACGTAGCGCCGGCACCTTCGGCGTACACGGCGACGCATGCCTCGGCGCGGTCCCCGATGCCGCGGCGCGGGGTGTTGAGGATGCGCCGCAGGCTTACCGTGTCGCCCGGGTTGTCCAGCACCCGGAGGTAGGCGACGATATCGCGAATCTCCTTGCGCTCGTAAAACCGAACACCGCCGACCACCTTGTACGGGATGCCGGCGCGAATGAAGACCTCCTCCACCGACCGCGACGAATTGTTGGTGCGGTAGAAGACCGCGACGTCGTTGTAGGTGATATCGCCACGATCGGCGAGCGCATCGATCTCGCCTGCGACGAACCTGGCTTCATCGTGTTCGTTGTCGGCGACGTAGCCGACGATCGGATCGCCGTCGCCTGAGTCTGTCCACAATCTCTTCTCACGCCGACCCGCATTGCACGAAATTACCGAGTTGGCCGCCGATAGAATGTTCTGGGTTGAGCGGTAGTTTTGTTCGAGCAGAATCGTTGTTGCACTGGGGAAGTCGCGCTCAAAATCCTCGATATTGCGGATCGTCGCACCGCGGAATGCGTAAATGGACTGATCGGCATCGCCCACCACGCACAGCTCCGCAGGCGGCACCTGATCGACATCCGAAGCTCCGACGCCGACGAGTTCGCGCACCAATACGTACTGTGCATGGTTGGTGTCCTGGTATTCGTCCACCAGGATGTGGCGGAAACGGCGTCGGTAGTACTGCGCGATCTGCGGGTAGTTTTGCAGCACTGCGACGGTCTCGCCGATCAAGTCGTCGAAGTCGAAGGCATTCGCGGTCCGCAGACGACGCTGGTACTCCCCGTATACCTCGGCAACGATCCGAGCGAGTTCGTCGCAGTCCGTTTCCAGCGCGGCGACCGCCTGTTCAGGCGTGATCAACTCGTTCTTGAGGTTGGAGATCGAGTTGGACAGCAGCCGCGGCGAATACCGCTTGACGTCGATACCGATGTCGCGGCCGACCATGAGCAGCAGCCGACGGGAATCGTCGGCGTCATAGATCGAGAAGTTGGAGTTGCGCCCGGGCAGCAGCGAGGCCTGGTTCCGCAGGATCCGCACGCATGTGGAGTGGAACGTCGACACCCACATGGTGCGGGCGCGCGGCCCGATGAGTTGGGCCACCCGTTCGCGCATCTCCGCGGCGGCTTTATTGGTGAACGTGATCGCCAGGACCTGACCCGACCCGACATCGCGGGCCGCCAACAGGTAGGCGATCCGCCGGGTCAGCACCGCCGTCTTGCCCGAGCCGGCGCCGGCCACGATCAGCAGCGGCGATCCCTGGTGCAGCACGGCCCGGCACTGTTCAGGGTTGAGCCCGTCGAGCAGTTCGGCCGCCTCGGCGGAGGCGGTGGCGTCAGTCCGGTGAACACTCATGTCCGGACTAACTTACCGCCGTTTGCCGACGATTTTTTTGCACCCGCCGCCCTCGGAGTGGCACACTCGGAGAGTGCTAACTGCATGGCAGCTACAGCGATTTTTTAGCGGGTACCGGTTTGCGGTACCCGCGGTGGTGTAGCTGCTCGAACCCGAGAGCCCCGCGGTCCGCAAACGGATCCGGGGCTCGTTTCTTGTGTGAGGCCCGGATCAATGACACCACCCGGCTCAATGACACCACAACACCCACACGAGGAGAATGACATGACTGTCGACGCTGAACCCGATATCGACGCGCTGCGCATCGAGATCGACCGACTCGACGCCGAGATCCTGGCGGCCGTGAAGCGCCGCACCGAGGTTTCGCAGGTGATCGGCAAGGTCCGGATGGCCTCCGGCGGAACCCGCTTGGTGCACAGCCGGGAGATGAAGGTCATCGAGCGCTACAGCGATCTCGGCGCCGATGGCAAGGACCTGGCGATGCTGCTACTCCGCATGGGTCGCGGCCGGCTCGGGCACTGAGGCCGGCCATC
>JBAXIR010000244.1:0-2974 GCA_037138275.1 Mycobacteriaceae bacterium
AGTCGACTGCGGGCGCTGGTGTAACCGGCGGAAACGGCGGCAACGCCGGCGCGTCGCTGGGCAACGTCGGCGGCCGGGGCGGCAACGGCGGCACCGGCGGCAAAGGCACCCTCGCAGGCGGTACGGGCGGCACGGCCGGCGAGGGCGGCTACGGCACCTTCCAGGGCGGCTTCGGCGGCACCGGCGGGGGCGGCGGGGTCGGTGGCACCGGCAACGTCGGCGGCAGCGGTGGAGTCGGCGGGCAGGGCGGCGGGGCACTCCTGCTCGCCGGCAACGGCGGCAGCGGCGGCAACGGCGGCAAGGGGAACAACAACACAACAACCGGCGCTGACGGTAAGCCCGGGGTTAGTGGACAGGGTCCGGGCCGAGGTGGCGCAGGCGGCGCCGGTGGGTCGGGCGGCGCAGCCTGAACCCGGCAACTGCCACGAGTCCGGCCCCCCGCTTCGGCGGGGGGCCGGACTCGTCTGCGGCACTTAATGCCCGTGGTAAACCCTTAGCCGTGCATGCTGGCGAAGGCACACGCCATCTGAGCGTCATGGCCGTCGGTATTCATGTCGGAAACCGTTGCGTTCATGGAGTCTCCACCGCCACGCAGACTGAGAATGAACGACAGCTTGGTGGCACGTAGCGACCAGGACCGCATGGGGTCGGAGACTTCCTGCGGCAGACCCGGCGCCTGTGCGGAGCTGAGCGCGGCGGCGGCGGACTCCCGCAACGCCGTCCGCGCAATCAGTGCCGTGCGCGCGACATTGGGATCCTGGTAGTCGACAAAGTTGCCGCCGCCGGCACTGGCATAGGCAAAGTCCTCGTAATTCGACGATGCCACGTTAAGCGCTATCGCGAACTGCTTGCATGCCGCCGCCACCGAATCGTTGGGAACCGCCGAACCGTCCGGAACCGCCGGATCATCCAGCACCAGGGAATCGACCGGCCCCGGCAGCGGACCGGACGCAGGTTGGCCGCCGTCGGTGGTGGTCGAGTCGCCGGGCGCAGGTTCACCGGGATCGACTGAAGCGGGATCGGCTGAAGCGGGATAAGTACTTGCTATCAACGGACAAAAAGCCATAACCGCAACGACGATTAACTTACTTCTCGCGTGTCTCATTTGCTCCCGAATATTCGACTCTTGTTGCCCGGCTTGCCGTATCGGGCCCCGATAGCCCTGAGTTTAACGCCGCCGCTCGCACCGGCACATACGAGAACCGGTGCAAACACCGCTGCAATTCTGTTCAGCGCCGTCGGGAACACCCGCAAACTCGCGATGAGTTTAAAGATCACACGTGACGTACACGGCTTGTTAACCTTCTAGACGCTTTGTGGCTCAAAACTGTGCCGGTCGGGTAACAACTCGATACCAATGATTTCAGAGAGGCGCCGACGACACATGTTCAGATCTGCCACCCTGCTGGGCGTCTGTCTGCTGATCGCTACCGCTGCCGCGCCCCAGGTACTCGCCGACCCTCCGGCCGACCCGAGTGTGGCTCCGGTGGCCAATGCGGCACCGGCGCCGGGCGCGCCTGTCGCGCCGATATCGTCCGCCGCACCCGGCAGCCTGACGACCCCCGACGGGTGGGTGCTGGCGGTGTCGGCGTCCAATGAGTCCATCGAGCCGGTGGCATCTCTGACCAACTCGCCATGGTCGCGCGAGTACCTCGTCGATGCGTCGTTCCTCGGGACGGTCACCGGTTCCGGCAAGACCAAGCTGGCCGGCGGATCGATGGAGGTGGGCTACCAGATCGGCTGTGGCATCACCCAGGACGACATCGAGTCGATCAGTACAGGCGGCGTTACACCCGGCCTCGGGATTCCCTTCCTCTCCGGCACTATCTTCCCGGTCGTTCTCGGTTTGAGCCTCACCCAGCAGATCAAGATCGACCTCAAACCGGGCGTGATCAATATCGTCCCGGTGGGCAAGAAGTCGTTCAAGGGCACTAAGACAAAGGTGACGGTGACCGGCTACCGGATCAAGATCGACGGTTGCGCAGGGCAGTCGTTCATCCGGTCCTACGCGACGTTGACGAGCTCCACTGACGACACCGACGATGTGGTGACCTATCTCGGCGTCACCAAGGCCGTGTAGTGCCTTCCCACCACCTGAAAACCATGCGAGAAAGGCACCACAATATGCACCGGATCACTACCGCGGCTGCGCTGAGCTGCTTGCTGATCACGCTGGGGAGCGCTCCAATCGCGCTTGCCGACCCGGTTCCGCCGCCTGCGCCGGGTGCCGCTGAAGTGCCCGCAACTCCGGTTGCGGCGACCAGCGACACCGCGGCCGCCCCCATGGCCGCCCCCCTGGACACCGGGGCGGTCGCCTCTGAGGCTCCCGGTATCGCGAAGGCCTCGGACGGCCGGACGCTGACGGTCGCCGCCAAGGATGAGACACAACTTCCAGTGGCTCCCCTGACAACCTCGCTGGCCGCACGTGACTGGCTGGTGGGCGGCACGTTCACTGGTAACACCGGTTCAGCTGGCGGTGGCACCCTGGAGGTGGGGTACCAGATCGGCTGCGGCGTCGAAATGGATAAGTACAAGCTGAACGGCTCGATCGGTGCCGCACTCGGAAATAGCAGCCTTAACATCACCGGCTTCCAAGCGCCCGGCGTGTTCACGATCCCGATCCAGGGCCAGTTCGAGGTCGAGCCGCGGCCGGGCACCATCACGAACGTCGTCGTCGATAAGAAAACATTCAAGGGCACCTCGACGCGCGTCACCCTGCGAGACGTCCACATCAAGGTCGACAACTGCGTCGGCGCGTCCTCACTGCGGTCTTACGTCGTGCTGACCAGTTCAGTAGGCGACAATGACGATATCGTCGCCTACTACGGCGTCGCCAAGGTCTTCTGATGCGGGCCGCCTCGCTGTGCCGGGCGGCCGTGGCCGGCGCATTGGGGATGGCTGCTCTGCTTGCCCATGTCCCGACGGCGGTTGCCGAACCGGTACCACCACCGCCGGACCCGGCCGTGGTCGTGCC
>JBAXIR010000245.1:0-2938 GCA_037138275.1 Mycobacteriaceae bacterium
CTGCCGACCGTCGGCGTCGACGGCCCACGCCTGTTCGCCGTCACCCCTGCCGAGGCCCGGCAGGCGCTCGACCACTTCATCGAGCACCGACTGCCGTCCTTCGGCCGCTTCGAGGACGCCATCATGGCCGACGACTGGGCCATGGCGCACTCGCTGCTGTCGGTGCCACTCAACCTCGGCGTTCTGCATCCCCTCGACGCCGTCCACGCTGCGGAGCAGGCCTACCGCGCGGGGTCCGCGCCACTGGCCGCCGTCGAGGGATTCATCCGCCAGATCCTGGGCTGGCGTGAATACATGTGGCACCTCTACTGGCACTTCGGCCCCGACTACGTCGACAACAACGCGTTGGGTGCGACCACCCCGCTCCCAGACTGGTGGACCAACCTGGACAGCGACGCGGTGACTGCGGCCTGCCTGCGCGACGCTCTGCAAGGCGTCCGGGATCGCGGGTGGAACCACCACATCCAGCGCCTGATGGTGCTGGGCAATCACGCGCTGCAACGCGGCTATGACCCGCGCGCCCTAACCGAGTGGTTCGCCACCGCCTATGTCGACGGGTTCCGCTGGGTGATGCCGACGAACGTGATCGGCATGAGCCAGCATGCCGACGGCGGGATGCTGGCCACCAAGCCGTACGCATCCGGCGGGGCGTACCTCAACAAGATGGGCGATCACTGCGGCGGGTGCGCCTACGACCCGAAGAAGCGCCTCGGCGACGACGCCTGCCCCTTCACCGCCGGCTACTGGGCGTTTGTGCACCGCAACCGGGACATGCTGGCGAAGAACAACCGGACCGTGCGGTCGGTGGCGTCGATGGACCGGTTGGCCGATCTCGACGCGGTGTTGGAGCAGGAAGCCGGCCGAGAGCGGTTCTAGCTCACACCATCAGCAGCCGGACAAGCCCGATCAACCCCACCACCACAATCACCGCGCGCAGCGCGTTGGGCGAAAGCCGCCGCCCGTACCGCGAACCCAACCATCCACCGACCAATGAGCCCACGGCGATCAGCCCGGCGGCAAGCCAGCTGATCCGTTCGAAGGCCACCAGCGTATAGGCCAGCGCCGCAACGACATTGACCAGAAGTGACAGTAGATTTTTGGCCGCGTTCATCCGCTGCATGTCCTCGGGCAGCAGCGCGCCCATCACGCCCATCAGCAGGATGCCCTGTGCCGCAGTGAAATACCCGCCATAGATACCCACCGCGAAGGTGCCCACCACCAGGGCCGCCATCCGCAGTGGCGGGACGTGCTCAGCAGATCGTCCGGCCGACTCCGCCCGCCGCCGGGCGTACGCCTGAATCCGCGGACCGGCAATCACCAGGAGCAGTGCCAGGATCAGCAACACCGGCACGATCTGGATGAAGACCTTCTCCGGCAGGTGCAGGAGCAGGAACGATCCGATTAACGCTCCGGTCACCGACGCCGGGATCTGCCAGCGCAGTCGACGCCACTGCCCCGTCAACTCTGTGCGATAACCCCAGGTGCCGGAGACCCCGCCGGCCACCAGCCCGATGGCATTGGACATCGTCGCGGTCACGGGTGGAAAGCCCAAGGCAACGAGCGTCGGGAAGGTGATGAGCGTGCCGGACCCCACCAGCGAGTTGATCGCTCCCGCCCCGACCCCCGCGACCATGATCAAGATCATGTGGACGACGGACACCTCGGAACCCTAACCGGGCCGTCCGCAACCGGCGTCCCGTACTGTTCGTGGCGTTCGAACCCCGAGGCGAAATGGACGTGGGCAGCATGTGGAATCTGGACATCCCCAGCGAGAGCGAATTGCGGCTACTGGCAGCGATCAACGCACCCGCGGTGGTGACCATCTACATGCCGACGACGCCGATCAGTCAGGACGGCGCCGCCGAGGCGATGGCTCTGCATAACCTCGTCAAGGAGGCGATGATCGAGGTTCGTCAGCGACCCGAATTACCCCGCGGCGACGACGAATACATCGAGGTGCAACTGCTCGACCTGATTGACGACGACGACTTCTGGGCGCACCAGTCGCACGGTCTCGGCGTGATCACCACTCCCGACGGCCAGTGGACGTTCCGGTTGCCGCACCGGCCCAATGCCCAGGTTCATGTCGACGACAAAGCCAACCTGATCCAACTGATCGCCGCGACGGCCGCCCAGGATGCACACGTGCTGTGCCTGTCCGAGGGCGCGGTCCGACTGGTCGACGTGGCCGCCGATCTCCCACCCAAAGAGGTCAAGGTGGCAGGCATGCCCTCTGATGCCGCCAGTGCCGCCGGCAAGTCCTCGCTCAAGGACCGCTCCCCGTCCGGCCGACTGGTGGGTTCGGAGGGCAAGCGGGTGCGGATCCGGCAGTTCGCGCGACTGGTCGACGACGCGCTGATGCCGATCCTGCGCGGCGATGAACGTCCGTTGATTCTGATCGCCACCGAGCCCATCTACTCGATCTTCCGTCAGGTATGCAGCGCGCCGACATTGGTATCCCTGGGCGTGGAGGCCAATCCGGATAGGTTGAGCCTGACCCAAATCGCCGATGCGGTCAAACCCGTTCTCGTCGCTCACGCCGCGGAAACCGATGCGGCACTTGTCAATACGGTCGATGAGCGACGCGGGCAACGGCGCGCGACCACCGACCTCGCCGACATTGCTCGCGCCGCCACCATCAGTGCGGTGGCGACCCTGATCATCGATCGTGAGTACGACGAGCGCGGCAGCATCGGCGACGACGGCGCCCTCACGTTGGATCCGGACGGTCCGGTGCTCGCCGAGGAGTTAGCCCGCCGGGTGGTGGCCAATGGTGGTCGGGTGCTGGCACTGTCAGCCGACCGACTTCCGGGTGGATCGCCGGTTACCGCGGTTTTGCGCTACCCGCAGTAGACCTCGCCGGCCCCGCCCGGGCTTGTCGTCGATTCTTGTCGGACGGGTGCTTTATTATTCGAACATGCTTTCGATTCCGGTTGCT
>JBAXIR010000246.1:0-2923 GCA_037138275.1 Mycobacteriaceae bacterium
CCTACGCTGCTGTTTGCGGACGCCTGCCCCCGGTGACGTGCACGACGGCCCCGGCCCCGGTGGGCAGGCCATCGCTGCGCGAGAGCAGTTCGGCGCTCTCGGGGAGTTCGCGCGGATTAATGATCCCGGCGGCGATGTCGCGCAATACCTGGTGGGCGTGGGCGAGTTGATGCCGCTTTCGGTACTGGCCGCCGGGCAGTTTGACGCCGGCCCACACGCCGTATTCCTCGCCGGCCTCGATCGCCTGTTGGGCGCACTGCCGCTGTTGAGCCAGCGGACACCGGCGCAGACAGATCGTGCGCGCCTTGGTGGCTGACTGTTCGTAGACGCGGGCTTTGGCCGCACCGTCGCTGGCGTCGTCGTCGGCATAGCCGAACCACAGTTCTGGCTCGGTCGAGCATGGGCGGTAGTTCATCGGAGCCTCCTGATCGAGTTTCGGATACGGAAGCGTATACGCTACGCTCGGGGCGTGCAAGCTAAACGTAAGCAGTTACATATACGTCAGGTTCGCTGTGTACGATTCGGACATGGCGGAAACCGAGCCGTGAGCCGGGAGACGGCGGGCGCGGCGATCCGAGCCCTGCGGGTTGCCCGGGATTGGTCGCTGGCGGACTTGGCGGCCGTCACCGGGGTGAGCACCATGGGATTGAGCTACCTTGAGCGCGGCACCAGAAAACCGCAGAAAAGCACTGTTCAGAAGGTGGAGAACGGCCTCGGACTGCCAGCCGGCACATATTCGCGACTAGTGGCTGCCGACAGTGCCGACGCCGAGTTGGCGCAACTGCTGGCCGGTGCTGAATTGCCGGGACCGGCCGGTTCGACCACTGCCGTGATCAAGAACCATCCGGTTGACATGCTCGAAACTGCGTCCGCGGCCTACCTCGAAATGCTCAACTCATTGATCGGATACTTGCCGTCGAAGACGTCGAACGAATATGAAACGTATATCCAAGCCGCGATCGCGCAGAGTCTCAAAGCGGCGAAGTTGGCCGCCAACTCGTGGCGGGTCACGGCAAACGCCGGCGTGGCCAATTCCACGCTGATGGCTCATGTGAAAGCCGCCGAGACCATTCGCGCCGACCTGATGGCCCGTCTGCCGGGCAGCATCGGTGCTCAGTTCGACGCGGCGTGCGTTCGTTCCGGGTTGCCCGACCCGGTCATCGCGGCGTTAATCGGGGTGAGCGTCGAGCAGATGTGGGACATCCGAACCGGCGCAGCCATTGCACCCGCCGCCCTTGCTGCGGTGAGCGCCTTTGTGGCGGGGGAGTTGTGACCGTCGGCGAGGTCGACCTTCTGAGCCGAGCCCACGCACTGTTCGCCGGGGATGCCCGCCCACAATCGATCGGCATCCCGCCTGGCGGGTCTGCGGGTCTCACCGATGCGACTGGTGTGGCTGCCACCGCCTACCGGGATGCCGCGGTCGTGCGCAGTGCCGAATTGACCGAATCGCGAAACGCCGACGACGAAGTGTCCCGAATTCTCTCTGCCGCCAACCGCGATCATCGAGACGCACACCGGGAAACCGGCGCGGTCCTGGCCGCCGCCCGGGCCGACTCCGCCGTTCCCGCCAACCCGATAGCCGCCCGGGAACTGCTGCGCCGCAGCATCATTCGACTCCGGACACAGCGCAGGCACGTACTGGCGGCGCGGCGGCAGGCACGGCGCAGACGAGCAGCACTCCTGGCGTTGCAATATCGACGACGCGCAGTCCGCGCGCCGCAGAACGATTCGCGCGCCCAGACCGCCGTCCGGGCCGCATTGAGCAAGCTGGGGCACCCGTACGTGTGGGGTGCCGACGGCCCGGATCGGTTCGACTGTTCAGGCCTGGTGCAGTGGGCCTACGCCAGGGCCGGAGTCCGGTTGCACCGGACCACCTATGACCAGATCCACGATGGGTTACCGATCGCCGCCGCCCAGATACGTCCGGGCGATCTGGTCTTTCCCCACGCGGGGCACGTGCAGATGGCGATCGGTCACAATCTCGTCGTCGAGGCGCCGTACGCCGGCGCCACGGTACAGATCAGCCGGTTGGGAACCCACGTCGCGATCAGGCGCCCGGTGTAACTACGCGCGGCGTGTGCACAACCCACAGGGTGAATTGCCGGGTGCCACCCGGCTTCCTAAAGTCCCCGCCATGGGAGGACCTCGGTGGCAGCCGGTGGCGCCGCCGCCACTGCCGATACCAGATTCGGCAGATGGTGCTGCGGCTGACGCGATCCGAGCCGCGGAAACCGCACTGGCTCAGCAGAAGTCGCTCACCGCGCAGGTAGATCTGCAGGTCGTCACCGCCGTGCTCAATGCGCACGCCGCGCACGCCGACGGCGCCGCAGCATTGGACAACCTGCAGAATGAGATCGAGGCCGCGGTGGTCACCCGGACGGATTTAGACACTCCGGCCGGGGCGCGCGCGTTCCAGCGTTATCTGATCGACAAACTGCGCGATATCCGCACGGTGGTGGAGACTGCGGACTTGGACGCCACCTCCAAGGCCTCGTTGGCCGCGGCGTTGGCATCGCTGTACGCCTCGTCGTCACCCTCGGAGTCTTCCCCGCAGGCGGAGGCGGACGGCATCAACAAGTCGGCGCCTCCGCCGGAACCGACACCACCGCAGGCCGTGCCGCAACCGCGCAACGACGCAGGTGCCCCGTTCCCGACCGATACCGGGATCCCGGTCGATCTGGGTCTCGATCCAACGCCGATGGCAGCGGAAGTCGGCTCAGCGCCAACCGACGACGGATCACCGGCCAGCACCGCGGCCCCCGTCGCACCGGTCCCCGCCTCACCTGCCCCCGTGGCAGCGCCCCCGGCCGTCGCCATGCCAGCACCGGCCGCAGGCTGGGGTGGGGGTGGCTTCCCCGGGGCGACCATGCCGTCGAGCGGGGGACTGCCGACGCTTCCCGCTGCGTCGCTGCCGGACTTCTCG
>JBAXIR010000247.1:0-2911 GCA_037138275.1 Mycobacteriaceae bacterium
GCACCGAAAGCGAAACCAAACGTATACAGCTATGCTTATCTGTAGACATTCCATACCAGGCCAGACGGGAGAGGTGGTATCCGTGGAAACCGTAACGCCGAGCGCCGCGGCTCAGGCCGGCATGTCGCGTAGCGCTCTCTACCGCGAGGCGCGTGAGGGCCGGTTGGATCGAATCGCCCGCGGCATCTACCTGCCCGCGGACGGGCCTGCTGCTGACTGGGATCAACTCGAGGCCGCTACGCGTCGCCCGGATGCCACAATCTGCCTCACGTCAGCGTTGGCCTATCACGACTTGACCGACACGATTCCCGTTGCGCTGGACGTCGCTATCCCCCGCGGTTCGAGAACACCTGTCAGTACCGGTGCCATTGCGTGGCACCACTTCGATCGGGCCACATTCCAGATCGGACGCGACGAGACCATCATCACCGGGTCGGATCAGACGATCGGGATCTACTCATCGGAGCGCTCGATCGCTGACGCATTTCGACTCCGTGGCAACGTCGGATATGAGTTAGCGCGCGACGCGCTGCGAGAGTGGCTCCGCCGAGGTGGGAAACCGGCTCAGCTGATCGACATAGCCTCCCGACTACCGCGCGCGAAATCCCCAATACTGCAAGCACTGCAGATACTGACATGAGTTCAGGCGAGGCGGCGTTTCGCAAGATCCAGGCCGCCGCCCGTTCCGCAGCGGCCAAGAGTGGGGCCAATGCTCCGACGCAGGAGTATCTGATCCGGCACACCCTTGAGTCATTCCTTTACCGCCTCACCCAGACCTCCCACCGCGGGGACTTCGTTCTCAAGGGTGGAGTTCTACTGGCCGCTTACGGGGTACGGCGCGCGACGAGGGATGCCGACTCCAATGCAGTCAGCGCTGATGTCACTGCCGAGCATCTCGCCCGGGTTGTCCGCGACATCGCCGAGGTCGACACCGATGACGGAATGGTGTTCGACCTCGACACGATCAGCACCCGGGAGATCCGCGAGCAAGCCCCCTACCCAGCCGTGCGCGTACAGGTCGCGGTGTCGATAGGGCCGTGGACTGGGAACGCGGTCTGGGATGTCTCCACCGGCGACCCGATGGTGCCGCCGCCCCGACAGGTGACGATCGACCGATTACTCGGTGACCCGGTCTCGCTGCTCGGGTACGCGCCGGAGACCACAATCGCCGAGAAGGGCGTCACCATCCTCGAACGTGGCATCACCAGCACGCGGTGGCGCGACTACGTCGATATCGTCCAACTCGCTCGCCAAGGCATTGACCCCGACGCGCTGCTCGACTCAGCCCGGGCGGTTGCCCGCCACCGCGGCGTCACGCTCGAACCCATCGCACCCCACCTCGTCGGTTACGGCGAAGTGGGACAAGCGAAATGGGCCGCCTGGCGTCGCAAGGAACAACTTGATTCGGTCTGCGAAGCGAACCTCGACGAACAGATCAACCTGGTCATCAACGTCCTTGATTCCATCTTCGCCCACGGCCCAGAATAGGCGCAAGCCATGCCCAAGAGGACGATAGCTTCCAAGCACTCACCAAGCGCGCAGCACCAACGGCTCGAATCCTGCCGCCTTCACTTCGTTGTCATCCCAAGGGCGGATGCCCCGCTCGACCAGCGGCACAATCCGACGAAAGTGATCGACAGCCCGCTCCTCGGTGAAGAATCGGTATTCCGAGTCGGGCAGCGGACAGTTGTCGAACGCCGCGACGGACAGCCCGAATGACACTCGACGGGCATTGAATCCAGGCGACGGATCGGACCCCACCCAGTACACCTCAGAATGGGCGCCCCCTTCGCCGCGCCACCGATCGATCATGCAGTAGCGCGGGTCGCGGCGCAGCCGAGCCCACTGGGCCAGAGGTATCGAGTTTCCCTCGCGGTCGAGGAAGCGGGGAAACTGCACCGCTTGAACGGTCACACCCGGCGGGGTAGCGAATCGATCTCCTTGCTCCGGCCCAGTGGAGATCCGCAAGACAGTTTCGTCATGGCCCCTTCGGGCGTCGACCTCGGTGCGGTACGTATAGAAGAGTGCCTCGTCGCCGACAATGGAGTGGGTTTCGAAGATCAGCGATTCGGAATGGCCGTAGCTGAATCCGAACCCGGTCCAGACCGTACGAACCGCTGAGCCATTCTCATCACACCAGTCTCCGATCACCGCGTACTCACAGTCGCCACGCAGCTGCGCCCAGTGGGATATCGAGATGATCCGGCCCGCCCGGTCATAGAAACGGTCGCGCGGCCAGAAGAACCCCTCCACGGAGTCGGTATCCGCAACGGAGGCGAACGACGTGCTGGTGTCCATCGCATCAGACAAGCAGCACACTCCGACAAATTCCCGGCGTCTGACTCCGCAGCGACACCTGAACGAATCCCCCGCCCCAACCGGGCCAGCGGCACGGAGCCCACTTGACCAGCGGTCAAGTGCGCTCGGATTCAGAGCAGTTTCGGCGCGTGCACAGTCGCACTTAACGTGCAGTGGCGCGCACAACGTGCGCATAAATGCCGTCGGAAGCCTGTTCCAGACCGCCGCGGACGGCCGACTGGTCCCAGATTTGGTCCCAAGACCAACTTCAGACTCCCGAGGGAAGGTGAACTCGAACGCAAAACCGCTGTTCAGAGCCGGTTTTCAAACGTCGGGCTGACAGGATTTGAACCTGCGACCACTTGACCCCCAGTCAAGTGCGCTACCAAGCTGCGCCACAGCCCGCGGCGCTGCCGGGATCGCCGGCAGCAGGGCATGAGCCTACCGCAGGGTCGCCCGTAGGCTGCTCACCGATGACCTCCGACGACACTCCCCTGTGGCTATTCGCCGACCAACTTGGCCCGGCGGTGTACGGCGGCGAGCACGCCCACCGCCAGGTCCTGCTCGTCGAGGCCACCTCCGCACTCGGCCGCGGCGGCTACCACCGCCAGAA
>JBAXIR010000248.1:0-2887 GCA_037138275.1 Mycobacteriaceae bacterium
CTGTCCGAACGGTGCCGGAGCGTGACCGTCCCGCACTCCTACGCCGAACTGCAGCGAGACACCGGACTGCTGATGGTGATTCCGCTTGAGGGGTACACCACGTTCATCGATGATTTCGTCGGCCGCGTCTCGGAGATGCACGACGTCGCCCGCTACGCCAGCGGCGATGTGCAACTCGATCCAGTCATGCTCAGCATCACCGATGACGACGAGTTGATCTCGCGCGTCGGGAGGCAGATCTCACAGGCGGCTCGCGAGGGTTAGCAGCGCGCCAGCACCGCGTCCATGGCCTTGCGTTCCTTGGCCGACAGCCACAGCCCGTAGGCGGCCTTCACCTCGATCTGGCGGGCGACGAAATCGCACCGGAACGCCTCGTTGGGCGGAAGCCAGGAGGCGGCGTCGCGAAATGCTTTGTCGAAGTTGGCTTTTGGGCTCACCGCCAGCAGGTTGCGCGGGTCGTTGGCGAAGTCCAATCGGCGTTGCGGATCCCAGGAGCGGGCGCCTTTGTACCAGGCGTCAGCAAGTGCGACGACGTGGTCGATCTCGATGGCTTTGGAGGTGTCCGGGCTGCGGGCGAAGTCGATGGTCACCCCGCTGTACGGGTCGAGGAGTGTGCCGCTCTGGGCGTAGCAGGTGCCGCGGCGCACGACGAGGTTCTGCAAATCGCGGCGCAGGATGTCGTCGCGAGTATTGCAACCGTTGCGGCCGAACTCGACGTCGACATCGTCGCTCCAGGCCTTGCCGAACTGGTAGCGCTTGAAGTCCGAGGTGCGATCCCAGCCGCGGACCTCGAGTTGTTTGAGTTGTTGGCGGGCAAGGTCGTAGCGCGCTGTCGGTACCGGTTGGTTCGACGGTGCGCCGGTCGACGTCGGTTCGGCGCGCCATGTCGGTGACGGCCCAGATGACTGCCGGGTGGAACGCTCTTGCCAGAACAGCACGCCCGCGACGGCGGCGATCACCAGAATCGCCAATACGGCAGCAAGGATCCGGCGCCGGGATTTCGCGGGGTCACCTGCTGCCACTCTCCGGTTCTAGCACGCGCGGCCCACGCTTCCCGGCCGCCGCGCATACTCCATCAGGTGACACCACTGGAGAGATATGTCGCCGAAGAGATCGCCACCGATCACGTCGACGGATTGCTGACGCGCCGGGAAGCCCTGCGCCGACTGGGCTTACTCGGCATGGGCGCGGCGGCGGCGGGCGCCCTGATCGCCTCCTGTGCGAACACACGATCGGGCACGCCACCCGCGTCGTCCCCCGTGTCGTCCCCCGCACCTCTGACTGAACCGCCCGGGATGGCGACCGCCCGACCGACCGAGCCCATCACCTGGGCTGGACCGCGCGGGCCACTAATGGGCGGTTGGGCGGCGGCCGAGGACCCGCGGGGCGCGGTACTGGTGATCCACGAGAACAAGGGCCTCAACGACTGGGTGCGCTCGGTGGCGGGCCGACTGGCCGGAATCGGCTATTCGGCGCTGGCGATCGATCTGCTGTCCGAGGAAGGCGGCACCGCCACCTTCGCCGACCCGGCGGCCGCCACTGCGGCACTGGCGCCGATCGACCCGCAACGCTTCATCGCCGACCTGCGTTCGGGGCTCGACGAACTGCAGACGCGCGCGCCTGGGCAAAAGCTCGCTGTGGTGGGTTTCTGCTTCGGCGGCGGACTGGTGTGGCGGTTGCTTGCCGCCGGTGAACCGAGGCTCGCGGCGGCCGTCCCGTTCTACGGCCCGATTCCTGACGATCCCGACTTCGCCGGGTCAAAGAACGTCGCGGTGCTGGGGTTCTACGGCTCCCGCGACGATCGTGTGACGTCGACCAAACCCGCCGCCCAGGCCGCTCTGGACAAAGCCGGACTGGTCAACGAGTTGGTCACCGAACCCGATGCCGACCATGCGTTCTTTAATGACAGCGGCCCGCGGTACGACGCGGTGGCCGCCGCGGATGCGTGGCGACGTCTGCAGGACTGGCTCACCCGCTACCTCGCGTAGTCCCGTCGTACCGCCTTCGCGAATATCCGAACGGCGAACCGTTGCCATTGCTACGTTCCGGACGTGAAGCGAACTCAGTTGATGGGCGAGTGCTCGGCGGAATTCTTCGGCACGATGATCCTGATTCTCTTCGGGTGCGGTGTGGTGGCCCAAGTCGTCACCGGCGGCAAGGAACTGGGCACGGCCCCGGGCTCCACCGGTGACTACAACTCGATCGCCTGGGGTTGGGGCCTCGGGGTGTGCCTGGCGGTCTTCGTCGCCGGCCGACTGAGCGGTGCGCATCTGAACCCGGCGGTGACGGTCGCGCTGGCGGCGTTCAAGGGCTTCCCGGTGCGAAAGATCCTGCCCTACATCGCCGCTCAAGTGCTCGGCGCGTTCGTCGGGGCGCTGGTGGTACGCGTCGTCTACGCCGACGCGATTCGTCGCGTCGACGCCGGCCACACCAAGGCAACCCAGGGCATCTTCTCCACCTCACCCGATATCGGCGTCTCGCTGCCAACAGCGTTCCTCGACCAGATTGTCGGCACCGCGATCCTGGTGGCGGTGATCTTCGCGCTCACCAGTGCGGTCAACAATCCCCCGCTGGGCAACACCGCACCGCTGTTCATCGGCCTGCTGGTGGTCGGCATCGGCCTGGGCTGGGGCTCCAATGCCGGCTACGCGATCAACCCCGCCCGGGACTTCGCTCCGCGGCTTGCCTCCTGGCTGACCGGCTATCAGGACGCGTGGTTCTCGGCCAACGGCACCGAGTTGTACTTCTGGGTGCCGATCATTGCGCCGGTGATCGGCGGTCTGATCGGCGGGGCATTGTTCGTCTACGGCATCGAGAAGTTCCTGCCCGAAGCGATCACCACGCCCGACGAGGTCGGCGTCGTGAAGGCAACGCCGCTGCGCTGAAC
>JBAXIR010000249.1:0-2871 GCA_037138275.1 Mycobacteriaceae bacterium
GCGCGCACCGCGCCGGCCCGGGACGTGGGCGACCTCGATATCGAGGCGTTCAGCCCGCATCAGCCGGGTCAGCAGCACGGCCAGGTCGGCGTCGGATCCGACGACGATCACCCGCCGTGCGTCCTGGATCGCCGCGTCGATTCCGGTGGCGCCGTCGGCCGTCGGCAGACATGCCAGCGCACGCGGTAGCCGGCGCTCGCCGAATCGCAGCACGATGATTCCGGCTTCGATCATCGACGCTCCTCGCCCGGCTCCGATAGGGTAAACCCCCGGCTGCGACACAATATGCCAGGAGCGGAGCGGGGTTAGGCCATGCCGGCAATCGTTCTGATCGGCGCCCAGTGGGGCGACGAGGGCAAGGGGAAGGCCACCGATCTACTCGGTGGTCGTGTTCAGTGGGTGGTGCGCTACCAGGGCGGCAATAACGCCGGGCACACCGTAGTTCTGCCGACCGGGGAGAACTTTGCGCTGCACCTGATTCCGTCGGGCATCCTGACGCCCGGGGTGACCAACGTGATCGGCAACGGCGTCGTCGTCGACCCCGGTGTGCTGCTCACCGAACTGCGCGGGCTCGACGAGCGCGGCATCGACACCTCGCGGCTGCTGATCTCCGCCGATGCGCACCTGTTGATGCCCTACCACGTCGCCATCGACAAGGTGACCGAGCGCTATATGGGCAGCAAAAAGATCGGCACCACCGGACGCGGTATCGGGCCGTGTTATCAGGACAAGATTGCCCGGATGGGTATCCGCGCCGCCGACGTGCTCGACCCGGACCTGCTGGCCGCCAAGATCGCGGCCGCGTGCGAGTTCAAGAACCAGGTGCTGGTCAAGATCTACAACCGCAAGGCGCTCGATCCCGATGACATCGTCGAGACTCTGCTGGCTCAGGCCGAGGGCTTCTCGCATCGGATCGCCGATACCCGACTGTTGCTCAACAACGCACTCGAAGCCGGCCAGACCGTGTTGTTGGAGGGCTCCCAGGGAACTCTGCTCGACGTCGACCACGGCACCTACCCGTACGTGACATCGTCCAACCCCACGGCCGGCGGCGCGGCGGTGGGCTCCGGCATCGGGCCCACCCGCATCACCACGGTGCTCGGCATCCTGAAGGCCTACACCACCCGGGTCGGCTCCGGTCCGTTCCCCACCGAGCTGTTCGACGCAAGCGGGGAGTACCTATCCAAGACCGGTGGTGAGATCGGTGTGACCACCGGCCGGCGGCGGCGGTGTGGCTGGTTCGACGCCGTCATCGCCCGCTACGCCACCCGGGTCAACGGCATCACCGACTACTTCCTGACCAAACTCGACGTGCTGTCCAGCCTGGAGACCGTTCCGGTGTGCGTCGGCTACACGATCGACGGCAAGCGCACCGACGACATGCCGATGACCCAGAGTGATATCGCCCGCGCCGTTCCGATTTACGAGGAGTTGCCGGGTTGGTGGGAGGACATCTCCGGCGCGCGGGAGTTCGACGACCTTCCGGCCAACGCTCGCGACTACGTGCTGCGGCTGGAAGAGCTTGCCGGAGCGCCGGTTTCGTGTATCGGAGTGGGCCCGGGCCGGGATCAGACCATCGTGCGCCGCGATGTCCTGGCGGCCAGGACCTGATGTCAGAAGACGACCCACACACGCTCGATCCCGACTACGACAAGCACGGCGGCTTCCCCCGATTTCAGATAATCGACGAGCCTTCGGGTTTCGGCCGTTTCGTCACGGCCATGCGTCGCGCCCAGGATCTCGCCGTGTCGGCGGACGTCACCGACTGGGATCTTGCCGCGGATCGTGTCGAGGACCTGATCGCCTACCTGGCGCCGCACGAGGTCGCGGGTGGGATGGCGCCGGCCGGTCGGGTTGCGGGCCTGCCGGGTGCGGGCAGCATCCTGATGCCGCCATGGGAGGTCCGTCGATTCGACGCCGAGCTGGTGGAGATCGGCGTGCAGTTCAGCCGCTACCACGTGGGTGGGAACGATGCCGTGCATGGCGGAATGGTGGCGATGATGTTCGACGTGATGTGCGGCATCATCATTCACGCCATCGGCCGGCCGATCAGCCGCACCGCGTTCCTGCACGTCGACTACCGCAACATCACCCCGATCGATGTGCCGCTGACGGTGCGGGGCTGGGCATCGAAGATCGAGGGCCGCAAAACTTTCGTCAACTGCGAACTCACCGACGCCCGCGGGACGATGCTCGCCGAGGCCAACGGTCTGATGGTGCGTCTGCTGCCGGGCCAGCCGTGACATTCCCGTCGGCGTAGGCCGGCAAGTGCGAAACTGGCTCGATGGTCACAAGGACACCGCATAGCCTCACCACACCTCGCGCCGCCGCTCTGGCCGGTGTGTTATTCGCACTACTCTTCAGTGCCGTCATCATCCTGATCCGATCGTCGCTGCCCGAGGGGGCGCAACCGGGTTCGCAGTGGATTGACACCGGCAGTGGCAAAATCAAGCTCGCCTCGGAATTGATGCCATTCGCCGGCATCTCCTTCCTGTGGTTCATCGGTGTGGTGCGTGCCAATCTCGGTCGGTTTGAGGACAAGTTCTTCGCCACTGTGACCCTCGGCAGCGGGCTGTTGTTTCTCGCGATGATGTTCGTCTCGTCCGCGGTGGGCGCCGGACTGGCCGAAAGCCGGCACTACTCCGGTGTGGACTCCGGGGTGGGGATCTTCGGTCAGATGCTGTTGTTGAAACTGTCCAAGACCTACGCGCTGCGGATGGCGTCGGTATTCATGATGTCGCTGGCCACCATTTGGTTGCGCACCGGTTTGATGCCGCGCTGGCTGGTGCTACTCAGCTACGCGGCAGCGCTGACTCTGATGATCGGCGGCGACACCACCATGTGGCTGGTGCTGGCGTTCCCGGTGTGGGT
>JBAXIR010000250.1:0-2867 GCA_037138275.1 Mycobacteriaceae bacterium
ACGCCGCAAGGCAACGAACTAGCCCCGAACCGCCCGTGCGCGGTCCGGGGCTAGTTCGTTCGGGGACTGTCCTCGGCGCCGGCCGAGTGTGACCGCAAGTGGATCGAAAAATCACGCTGACGTGCCCCCGGCAAGACTCGAACTTGCGACACCGGCTTTAGGAGAGCCGTGCTCTATCCCCTGAGCTACGAGGGCGGGGCGCGTCGAAGTTTACGCCGCGTTTGCCGCACTCAACGCAGTGCGTCGATGACGTGTGCGAAATTCGCGCCGTGATAATCCTGCACGGTGAAGTAGGTGATCCCGTAGCGCTCCCGTTGGGCTCGCAATGTGTCGGCCATCTCGCCCGGGGACCCCTGAAGCACCGTGGGCATGGCCAGCAGTTGCGCATCGCTGGCGTCCGAGAAATACGCCCGCGTGAGCGTGAGATCCGGTATGCCCGACGAATCGGTGGGCACCGCGGTAATGGCAAGGTTGAGTTCGAGGTCGTCGACGCGTTCGCCGGCGGCGGCGCGGACGAAATCGACGCGCTCCGCCAGTGGGTCGTCGCCGGGACTCTCGGGAATGCCACCTCCGGTAAGGCCGATGATATCGGCGTGCTGCGCGGCGATGGTGAGCACCTTGTCGCCGTTCCCGGCGATCAGCAGCGGAATGGTCGGTGCTACGCCTTTGAGGTACATCGTCACATGACGCAAGTGCGCAACGCGTTGCCCGGCAGTGGGATACGGAATTTCAGCAGCCTCGAACTCTTCACGGACATAGCCGGTTCCCAGGCCGAGTTCGAGGCGGCCGTCGGAGAGTAGATCGGTGTCGACCGCGTCGCGGGCGAGCAGTGCCGGTGAGTAGAAGGCGGCGTTGAGGACGAAGGTTCCCACCCGGATCGTGCGTGCGGCCGCAGCGGCGGCCACCATGGCCGGAAAAGGTGCGGGAGCACCGATGTGATCGGGAAAATGAATGACGTCGAAGCCAAGGTCTTCGAATTTACGAACCTTCTCGCGCAATCGATCCGGGGATTTGATTGAGCGCAGCCCGATACCGAAGCGGAAATCCCGATCCGTCACGCCATCAGATTAACGGCAGCTCGGCGATGACCTGACCGGTGGGTTGCGTCGAGCCTGAACCGGGCTCCACGGTGAACTTGAGTTTCGTAGAGTCACCGAGGTTGATCAGTTCGGCCGTGGTTGACGGGGAGACCGCCGTGGCGTCCATCGTTCCGGCCGATGTCGCGCCATCTTTGCCCACCAACCACATCTGATAAACCGTTCCCGGCGACGGCGGCGGCACGTCATTCATTACCAGCACGCCGGCATTACGATCCCGGGAGAACACCACTGTCGCGGTACCGCCCGCGGGAATCGCCCCTGAGATGGTGTGGACGTCGGAAGCCGCGAACACCTGCTGTGCGGTCGACGGTTGCGGTGCTGCGGGCCGTTGGGACAGCCCGATGCCGACGGCGCTCAGGCCCACCGCCAATGCCGCCGCGGCTGATAGCCAGGCGGTGCGGCGGCGCGGTGATCCCAGGGTTCGCACGTTGTCGCCGGCGACCGCCGACAGCACTCGGTTGCGCAGATCGGCAGGTGGTTCGTCGGCATTGGCTGCCGACACCGCGGCCATGGTCTCGCGGACCGCGCGTACCTCGTCATAGAAGGCGTTGGCTATCGCCCGCGGTGCGGTGGCCAACTCGCCCTCAATGATGTCGCGTTCAGCATCCGGCAGGGCATGCAGTGCGTACGGAACTGCCAGATCCAGCAGTTCGTCGGGAGAATGTGGTCGAGTCATCGCCGCGTCCTCACCGCACGCCCAGGCAGTTGCGCAGGCCCCGCAACCCGTCGCGCATCCGCGATTTCACGGTCGCAAGATTCGCCGACAGGCGCTCAGAGACCTGAACATAGGTCATGCCCTGGTAGTAGGCGAGTTCGATGCACTCGCGCTGAAGGTCGGTCAGGCCATCCAGGCAGGCCGCCACCCGTCGCCGCTCCTCGCCGGAGATCACCGCGTCGCTGACGTGATCCGCCGGGCGCTCCAGCGTGGCCGCACCGTAGCGCGAATCACGTTGGGTGGCAGCCTGTTCGGCCCGCACCCGGTCCACGGCCCGCCGGTGCGCCAGGGTCAGCAGCCACGCCAGCGCGCTACCGGAGGCCGGGTCGTAGCTCTCCGCGGTTCGCCACACCTGAAGATAGACGTCCTGGGTGGTCTCTTCGCTGTACCCGCGATCCCGCAGCACCCGGGCGACCATGCCGTAGACCCGGGAACGGGTGGCGTCGTAGAGGGCGGCGAACGCTTCTGCATCGCGCTGCGCGACGCGGCGCAGCAGAACGTCGAGATCGGCGGCGCTCATCGGAGCGGGCCGATCGTTATCGGATCCATTGACCGGAAGCGTAACCGGGCGGTCAAGGCGGGCGTCCAACAATCGGGGGTCCAGCGATCGGGAGTCAAGTAACAGCATCACGACGGTGCCAGCGAACGGCTGCCAGGCGTCCATCCGGCGGCGTGGACGGCCTTGGTCTCTGTGATCCGGTTCGGAGCCGCACTGGCAGTGCCGGGTACGGACGGCACGCCGCGCCAGGTCATGACGAGCGCCTGTACCCGCAGACTCAGGACCGCCATCTGCGGAGCAAGGGGGTTGGTCAACTGCATCAGCAGGATCTGAGCGAAGCTGGCTCGGCGCCGTTCGCCGCGCCAGGTGGCCACCAGCGCGGCGTGATTGTCGCGATGCTGGGAGACCGTCAGATCGAGGTGTTCACCGGGAGCAGGCACGCGCAGGAGGAAGTACCCGTCGTCGCCCTGGAGTCCAGCGTTGCGGAGTGCACCGACGACCGGCACCGGGCCGTCTTCGTCCGGCGGCACCAGGTAGGCGCTGCGCTCACCGC
>JBAXIR010000251.1:0-2860 GCA_037138275.1 Mycobacteriaceae bacterium
TCGGCAAGATCGCCGCACGCAGCCGCAGCGCACAGGCCGCCGGCCGCGGCTAGCCGCCGACATTGCCTTCGCGGCCACTGTCAGTGGCAGAATCCGCAGCATGCGGATGTCGGCGAAGGCGGAATACGGCGTCCGCGCCATGATCCAACTCGCCGCCGCCGAGCCGGGCATTGTGGTCAAGACCGATGACCTGGCCCACGCCCAGGGGATCCCCGCGCAATTCCTGGTCGACATCCTCTCCGATCTGCGCGCCGATCGGCTGGTGCGGAGCCACCGCGGCCGTGAGGGTGGATATGAATTGGCCCGGCCGGCCGAGCAGATCAGCATCGCCGATGTGCTGAGGTGCATCGACGGTCCGTTGGCCAGCGTGCGGGATATCGGCCTCGGCGACCTTCCCTACTCCGGCCCCACCGCGGCGCTGACCGATGTCTGGCGGGCGCTGCGGGCGAGCATGCGCGCGGTTCTGGAGATGACCACCCTGGCCGACGTCGCCGGCGGCGCGCTGCCTGACCAGATCAGCGAACTGGCCCGCGACTATCTGCAGCAGGAAGATCGCCGCGGTCGCCACGGTGGCTGACAGCGCACCCACCCGGGTCGAAATACTCGGCGGTATCGGGCCCAACTGGTTCGCCTCAGTCATGGGCACCGGGATCGTCGCCAACGCCGGCGCCACTCTTCCCATCCATCTTGTGGGCCCGATACACCTTCCGGGTCTATACACCTTCACCCGCGTGGTGTGGGTGATCGCCGCGCTGCTGCTGGTCGTGCTGCTGGCCGTGATCGGTGGGCACTGGCTTCGGCACCCGACCGCGGCGCGTAGCCACGCCCGCAATCCGCAGATGGCGCACTTCTACGGCGCGGCGCCGATGGCATTGCTGACCGTGGCCTCCGGTGCGGTGTTGGTGGGCGGTGATCTGATCGGCGAACGCGCCGCGGTGGAACTGGCCTGGGCACTGTGGGTGGCGGGCACCATCGGCGGGCTGTTCACCGCCGTCAGCATCCCGTATCTGATGTTCACCCAGCACTCCGTGGAACCGGATGCCGCGTTCGGCGGTTGGCTGATGCCGATCGTCCCGCCCATGGTGTCTGCCGCCACGGGGGCGCTGCTGATTCCGCACATGCCACCCGGAGTCGGGCGCCAGACCATGTTCTACGGCTGCTACGCGCTGTTCGGGCTGAGCCTGGTGGCGGCCTTCATCATCATCTCAATGATCTGGAGCCGGCTCGCGCTGTACGGAACCTCCGGCACCGCGCGGGTGCCGACGCTGTGGATCGTGCTCGGTCCGCTGGGCCAATCCATCACGGCGGCAGGGCTTCTCGGCCTCAACGCGGCGTTGGCCGTCGACCCCGATATCGCCGCGGCCATGAACTCGTTCGCGATTTTGTTCGGTGTGCCGGTGTGGGGATTCGCAGTGCTGTGGATCGCGCTGGCGACCGCGCTGACTGTGCGCACACTTCGGCGCGGCATGCCGTTCGCACTGACCTGGTGGAGCCTGACCTTCCCGGTGGGCACCTTCGTGACCGGCACCACCCAGCTGGCCGTGCACACCGGATTGCCCGCTTTCGCCGTCGCCGCGGTGATCGCCTATCTCGGCTTGCTCGGCACCTGGCTGCTGGTCGCGGCCCGCACCGCGCGCGGCAGCCTGCACGGCACCCTGCTGGCACCGCAGAAGCCGGCCGGACCGATCCGGGCGCGCAAGGATCCGGCGCGGTAGCCGGGGCCGGGCAATATCTACGACGTGTCACAATCGCGTCGTGCACATAGGCATGAGCATGCCGGTGATGGAACCCGACCTCGACGCGACGGTGCTGCGGCAGTGGGCGCAGACAATCGACGCGGGTCCGTTCTCGTCGCTGTGCTGGGGTGAGCGCATCGCATTCGACAATCCCGAGTCCCTGACCCTGCTCGGGGCGCTCGCCGCCTGGACGGATCGCGTTCCGCTGATCACCACGGTGGTCGTGCCGCAGTTGCATGATCCGGTTCTGCTGGCCAAGTCGCTGGCCACCGGCGACATGCTCTGCGGTGGACGCCTCACCGTCGGCGTCGGGGTGGGTGGCCGTCACGAGGACTACCTGGCCGTCGGCGTAGACCCGTCGACTCAGACCATCCGCGAGATGGAGCGCCGGGTGGCGGTCATGAAACGAGTGTGGGCGGGGGAGAAGATCACCGACTCCGTCGTGCCGGTCGGGCCGGCACCGGTGCACTCCGGTGGCCCCCGTCTGCTGGTCGGAACCATCGGACCCAAGACGTTGCGCAGTGCCGCGACGTGGGCCGACGGACTGGCCGGGATCACCCTCGATCTCGACGTCGCCAAACAGGACGAGTTGTTCGATGTCGGCCGCGCCGCCTGGGCTCAGGCGGGCAAGCCCGCTCCACACCTGGCCACGTCGTTCTGGTTCGCCCTGGGTTCACCCGTCGACTCCCGCGCCCAGATGCACCGGCATCTGCGCCACTACATGAATTGGATCCCCGCCGAGATCGTCGACGCGATGGCGCCTCACACCGGCTTCGCCGGTTCTGAAGATGAATTGGCACAACTGTTGGGCAGATTCGCCGCCGTCGGCACCGATGAGATACACCTGATTCCGACCAGTTCGGACCTCGATCAGTTGCGCCGCGTCGCCGATGTCGTCGCAGACTTTTCCGCCGACTCCAACGGAGGGACAACGCCATGACGCAGTCGTACGGCAACTACCAACTCGAGGTCTATTTCCAGGGATTGAGTGGCGTGCTGCCCAGCCTGCCGATGTCCTTCGATGAACTGCAGTCCCGCGCACAGCAGGCGCTGTCGCCGTCGATCTGGTCCTATGTCGCCGGGGGTGCCGGCGACGAGCGCACCCAGCGTGCCAACGTCACCGC
>JBAXIR010000252.1:0-2798 GCA_037138275.1 Mycobacteriaceae bacterium
AGATCACCTACTACCCCCGATGGCCTGGGATGGCTGGGGTGATCCGAGGTTGGCCAAGCCGCTATCAGCCGGCCTCCGAAACCTACTTGAGCAGGCACTCGGTGTGACCGGCACCGAGATCATCGCACCGAGCATCGACGATGTTCAGTTAACCCCGAGCGCGCTGCCCCAAGATCGCCTCGAAGGCCTGACCGCAATCGTCGGCAGCGACTATCTGCGAACCGGAGATCGCGATCGATTACTGCACGCGGGCGGCAAGTCCACGTTGGATCTGCTGCGGCGCAAACAGATTCATCAGGATGCGCCCGATGCAGTGTTATTCCCCGGCAGCGAGGATGACGTTGCCGCGATTCTTGACTACTGCACGCAGCACGGCATCGCGGTGGTGCCGTTCGGCGGCGGCACCGGTGTGGTCGGCGGACTGGACCCGATCCGCGCCGGGTTCGGCGCCGTGATCACCCTTGATCTGCGTCGCTTCAACGCCCTGCACTGGCTCGACGAGACCTCGAGCGAGGCTGAACTCGGCGCCGGGGTCACCGGACCGGACGCTGAACGTCTGCTGGGCGAACGGGGTTTCTCCCTCGGCCATTTTCCGCAGAGTTTCCGCTTCGCCAGTATCGGCGGTTTCGCCGCCACCCGGTCCTCCGGTCAAGACTCCGCCGGTTACGGCCGATTCAACGACATGGTCCGAGGCATGCGGGTCGTCACGCCGGCGGGCGTGCTGAACATCGGCCGGGCGCCTGCCTCGGCGGCCGGCCCGGACCTGCGCGAACTGTTCGCCGGATCCGAGGGCGCATTCGGCGTCATCACCCGGGTGCGGGTGCGGGTCCATCCGGTACCCGAGGCGGTGCGCTACGAGGCGTGGTCGTTCCCGAACTTCGCCACCGGCGCCGACGCCCTTCGCGCGGTCATCCAGACCGGTACCGGACCCACCGTCATTCGGCTCTCCGACGAAGTCGAGACCGGCATCAACCTGGCCACCACGTCGAGCATCGGTGAGCAGAGCATCACCGGCGGTTGCCTGGCGATCACAGTGTTCGAGGGCACCCCCGCCCATGCGCAGAGTCGTCATGAGGAAACCCGCGCCGTGCTGGCCGCCCACGGCGGCACCTCGATCGGCGAAGGCCCCGCGAAGGCTTGGGAGCACGGCCGTTTCGACGCCCCGTATCTGCGCGATGCACTGCTGTCGGCGGGTGCACTGTGCGAAACCCTGGAGACCGCGACGTCGTGGTCGAACCTGCCGGTGCTCAAGGCCGCGGTCACCGAGGCCCTGACGACGGCTCTGACCGAAAGTGGCACAGCGGCTTTGGTCATGTGCCACATCTCGCATGTGTATCCCACCGGCGCGTCGTTGTATTTCACCGTGGTCGCGGGACAACGCGGCGATGTCGCCGAGCAGTGGCACACCGCAAAGGCCGCCGCGGCGCGTGCCATCGTCGATAACGGCGGCACCATCACCCATCACCACGCGGTCGGCACCGATCACCGCCCCTGGATGGCCGACGAGATCGGGGATCTCGGGGTGCGGGTGCTGCGCGCAGTCAAGCAGACCCTCGACCCGGCCGGAATCCTCAACCCGGGCAAGCTCATTCCATGACCGAGATCGGCCGCGTCACGCTGTTGACGAACCCGATGGCGGGTCACGGCAACGCCCCGCATGCGGCCGAACGCGCGGTCGCGCGCTTCCAGGAATGCGGCGTCGACGTCACCGAGATCGTCGGCCGTGACCCCACTCACGCGCGGGAATTGGTTGACGAGGCCCTAGCCCACGGCACCGATGCCTTTGTGGTTGCCGGTGGTGACGGCGTCATCTCGCTGGCCCTACAGTCGTTGGCGCACAGCAGCATTCCACTGGGAATCATCCCGGCCGGCACCGGCAACGACCATGCCCGCGAGTACGGCATCCCGGTCGGCGACCCGGCGGCGGCGGTTGACGTGATCGTCGCCGGCCACACCGAAACCATCGACCTCGGACACATCCGCGGCGCCGACGGCACCGAAACCTGGTTCGGCACCATCGCGGCAACGGGATTCGATTCCCTGGTCAGCGACCGGGTCAACCGGATGCGCTGGCCGCACGGCCGGATGCGATACAACCTGGCCATCGTGGCCGAACTGTCACAGCTGCATCCGCTGCCATTCCGGTTGGTGCTCGACGGCGAGCGCGAGATCGTCACCGACCTCACCCTGGCGGCGTTCGGCAACACCCGCAGTTACGGCGGCGGAATGCTGATCTGTCCCGGCGCCGATCATGCCGACGGAATGCTGGACATCACGATGGTGAGCAGTGGGTCCCGGCTTAAGCTGGTCCGGCTGTTCCCCACCATCTTCAAAGGCACCCACGTCGAACTCGACGAGGTGACGACCGCGCGGGCCAGGACAATCCGGGTCGAGTGCCCGGGCATCAATGCCTACGCCGATGGCGAATACGCCTGCGCACTTCCGGTCGAGATATCAGCGGTGCCGGGCGCATTGACGATCCTGCGCCCGGCTCCCTAGGAGTCGGCCAGGATCCGGGTGCGCTGCGGGTCATAGAACGGTGCCATCTGCAGCCGGGCCGGAAGATCGCCGTTCGGGGTGTGCACCGTGAACGCCTGCTCGCGCAACCAGTCACCGGTTACTCCGGCGTCATGGAACACCTGCGCCAGACCCACCGGGCCACCGAGGGTGTAGCCGTAGGCGGCGGCCCGGACGTACCCGACCCACTTACCGTCGACCAGAACGGGTTCATTTCCGAACAGATCGGCTCCGGCGTCGTCCACGAACAGACTGACCACCCGGTTGCGCGGGATGCCCTG
>JBAXIR010000253.1:0-2786 GCA_037138275.1 Mycobacteriaceae bacterium
CGCGGCCAGGTCTCCGGCAGGCTATGCCCGCCGTCGGCCACGAGCACCGCACCGGTGACGAAGGATGCCGACTCATGAGCCAAAAACGTTACGCACGAAGCGATTTCGGCCGGGGTGCCACTGCGGCCGATCGGCCCCGCCGCCGCAGCCGCCGCCTCGAACTCCAATTGCGACCCGGTCGCGACATAGCCCGGCGCGACCACGTTGACGGTGACGCCGCTGCCGATCACCTCCAGCGCCAGCGCGCGACTCAGGCCCACCAGGCCCGCCTTGGCGGCGGTGTAGGTCGCCTGTCCGGGCATCGCGTTCACCGGCCCGGTCGTCGACCCGACCGAGACGATCCGGCCGTAGCCGGCCGCGGTCATCACCGAAACCGCGGCCCGGCACATGAGAAATGCGGTCGTCATGTTCCGGGCGATCGCGGAGTCCCAGTCCGCCAACGACAGCGATGCGACGTCGGCGTCGGAATCCCAGCCCGACGCCACCGACGTCATTCCGGCGTTGTTGACTAGGATGTCCAACCGGCCCCAGCGTTCGACGGCCGTAGAAACCAACGCCTCGGCGCAACCCTCGACGGTCAGATCGCCCACCACGCCCACGGCAGCGTCGCCGAGTTCGGCGGCGCGGTCATGGATCCGGTCCGAGGTGGCGCCCAGCACCACGCGCGCGCCGGAGTCAACGAGTTGACGGGCCACCGCGGCGCCGATCCCATCGGCCGCCCCGGCGCCGGTGACAATCGCCACCCGGCCGGCGAAACGCGCCGTCAGTGCCGGTCCGGCAGTCAGAGTGTGAACTCGTCGGCCATGTTGTCGATGCCGGCCTGGATGGCGTCCAACGACTCCTTGCGGGCCCGCATCTTGCAGGCGTGATGGGCGCCGGCGTTGAGGGTGGTCGCGAACTCGTTGGCCGCCTGCTCGGCACGTTCCAGAACCACCTCCGGCATCACGATCTCGTCGACCCAGCCGGCCGCCAGCGCGGCCTCCCCGAAATATGTGCGGGCCAGACCGACGGCCTGCTGGTAGGCCGAGCGGGTCAGCCGCAGCTTCATCACCTCGAGTGCCGCATACGGCAGCACCATCCCGATCGCGACCTCGTTGGCCTGAAAGTTGTAGCCCGGAGCGGCAATTCGATGATCGGTGCTGCAGGCCAGGAACGATCCCATCGCAATCGCGTGCCCGGTGATGGCCGCCACGACCGGCTTGCGGAACGACAGCAACCGGTGGGACAGTTCGAAGCCGCTCTTCAGCATGCCGATGGAAGCGTCGAGGTCCCCGGACTGGAAAATCTTGAGTTGGAACCCGGCGCTGAACACCCGATTGTTACCGGCGATCACCACCGCACCGGCGCCGTCGGCCTCGGCCTGGTCGAGCGCCTTATTGAGCTCGGCCAGCATGTCCGGTCCGAGTGCGTTGACCTTGCCGTCGTCCATCGTGATCACCGCGATCGACTCGTCCCGGCGATAGCTGACACCCATGTTTTCTCCTTTAGCCCGGCGTGTGAGCGATCACGTTACCGAGGCTTACCCGCCCATCAACGAGCGCCACTGCTCGAGGTTGGACGCCCGGTAGACGTAGTTGGTGTTCTTGACCTCCGACAGGCTGGCGCTGGGTTCGGTGGAATACCAGTGACCCGGGAACACCGTCGGATCGCCGGAGAGCTTGGCCAACTGCTGCAGACTGCGGAACATCTCGTCGACATCGCCGCCGGGAAAGTCGGTGCGGCCGCATCCGTCGAGGAACAGGGTGTCGCCGGCCACAAGGCGGCCGTCGAGCAGAAAGCACTGGCTGCCCGGGGTGTGACCCGGGGTGTGCAGTAACTCGATATCGATAGCGCCGATGCTGACCTTGTCACCGTGCTGATGCTCGGTCAGATCACTCATCGGAATCCCGGTCACCCGTGAAACCCATTGCGCCTCATGGGTATTGACATGGATGGGTACGGAGACACGTTCCAACAGTTCTGCCAGGCCCTTGAGTTCGAAGCCCATCATCGAACCACCGATATGGTCGGGGTGGTGATGGGTGACCAGCACTCCGGACAGGTGCATACCGTCGGACTCGAGGGTGTCGAGCAGATCGCCGGCCGCATACGCCGGGTCGACCATTACCGCGTCGCCGGTCTCCCGGTCGCCGATGAGATAGGCGAAGTTGCGCATCTGCGCCGCGATGGGGTCGGTGGCGGCGAAGTCGCGGCCGGAGAGTAACTGCCGGAAGTAGAGGCGGTCGGTCGATGTCATGGGCCACACCTTAAAGCCTTGCTGCCGATGAATCCTGTTTCCCACCAACGACTTTGCTATAAAAATCAAGGCTGGTTCCCGACCTGCAACAAAGGCGTGATCGTACGGTTATCTTCTTTGCCATCGGGTCGAACCGATGCCATCATGGGTGCACTGCCGAAGATCTTCAGGAGGTAATGGTGAGTATTTCGATTCGTACACTGCTGGTTCCCGGTGTTGCATTTGCGACGGCCGGCGCCGTGGCTCTGGGCCCGGCAATGGTGGCACCGCCGGCTGTGACGTTGGCTCAACCGGTAGTGCAACTACCGGTTGTCGCCATCCCGGACGTCCAACTGGCCGGTTTCACTGCGGACCTCTACGGCGCTCTCAACGGCTGGGTACAGTTCGGAGTTCAAGTGGCACAGGACTTTTTCTTCTGGAACCCGAGCTTCGCTGCCCAGATCGGAAACTCCTACACGTTTCTCGAGCCCATCGTCACGGCGGTCGTGGCATTCATCGACACCCTCATCTCAGGACCGGCGGACATCATCGGCGCTTTGACGTCCTTGGT
>JBAXIR010000254.1:0-2770 GCA_037138275.1 Mycobacteriaceae bacterium
ACCGCGAGAGCCGCGGCGCGGCGGGCCGCACCAGCTACGGGCGCGGTGATCGATCGCGCGCTCAGCTGAGGTGACGCGGTGCGCGCGAGATCGTTGTTCCGGGTGGCCGCACCCCGGCTGGCACCGGGGTTGGCTCGGCGGGCTGAGGGCTGGTTCCGAGCGGCTGGGGATGCTGACGACTCAGTGGCATTCGAGGCGCCGGCGGAATCGGCGCCACGCGATCCGGAGTCGGCCCACGCTAACCCACTGCCGGAGAACATGGCCGCGCCCACACCGAGGGCCACCGCCAATCCGCCCACACGACCGACATACCGCGAAGCGCCCATGATTTTCCTCCAGGAATCGATTCGAACCTGGAGTGAACAGTAGCCCCGTCACTGACCGGCTTAGGGCAAATAAAGAAAATCGTCAGCGGCAGGTCGTCGTCACCCCGGGCGAAGGCTGATTTCAGCACGCACCGAACCTGACACGAGTTTCATCGAGGCCGCTGCCGCGACATCATCGGCAAACGCCGGCGGCTCACCAGATGGCGAAGTCCGTGGACCCGATGCGATCGGGCGCGGCGTAGTTGATGTAGACCGGTCCCTGCTGGAACGGGGTGTATCCGGTGTTCATCAGGTCATCGTTGCCGACCACCTCCGGGTTGTACAGCCCGGTGGTGTACGAGTACAGCAGGGTTTGGCCGTCGGCGGTGTACACCGAGATCTTGGTGCCGGACGGCGCATAGACCGGATCTTCCCCCGGCCCGGCGGGCGGTATTCCGATCAGATATGACGGCAGAGTCCCATAGACACCGCCGGTATCGATAATCGAGGAGGCGTCCTGTTTCGGTCCGCCGTTAACGCTGACCTGGACGTTGGCATCGGGCGCACCCGGCACCGAGACTCGGGTAGCCAACGGGTCGGGCCCCAGGACCATCACGCCCAGCAGTCCGAGGAATGCGCCCTGGTACAGCAGGAACCCATCGCTGAGTTCACCCGGCATCGAGGCGGTCGGGATGGTGCAGGCGGCACTCGGAACGGTGCAGCCCTGACCGGGCGACGGACCCGGGCCGGGCCCGTAGGTGTTGGCCCCAACCCCGAGAATGCCGACAACCTGTGCGGGCGCGAGGAAATCCTTGAACGCCGCGGCGTCGGCGTCGTCGACGATGTTGACCGCGGTGGGCGCGCTCACGGCGCCACCGCCGAGATCCACCGTGGTCTGATACGTCGTGTAGTGGAAGGTCTGGGTGATGGCACCGCTGTAGGTGACCTCACCGAATCCGATCGGAGCACCCAGATCACCGGAACCAACGGAGTCCCGGGTGAGCAGCAGGCCGGAGGAACCGGTATCAACAAGCATCGACTTTCTGGCCCCGTTATTGACCGAGACGCTCACGGTCGGTTCGGTGGTGGCCTTCATCAGCACCGGCACGATTGCGTAGACCTTGCCGTTGCTGCGCGCCTCAGTGAGGGCTGACGCCGCCGCGGCAGTGGATGCGCCCAGCAGATTCACCAGCGGCAACAGCAGTGCGGCGCCGGATAGGCCTGCCTCGGCCAGTGTTGGCAAGGTCATGGTGGCCAGCAGGTTCACCTGGGTCAACTGATGGATGAGCGGAATCCCGACAGTTCCGGCGACCAGTTGCGACGCAGCCGGCATGTTGTTCTGCCAGGCCGACAACGACCACGCGGCTTCAGCGAGGAACAGTTGCGGAACGATCGACGCCACGCCGGCGGCGATGTTGCCGGATCCGAAGGTCTCCTGGTTCAGCAACGCCTGCGCGTCGGCGATCTGCGCGATGGCGATCTGCACGTGCGCACCCGGAACGATCGGTTGCGTCGGCAGATAGGAATCCATGTTGTAGGACGGATCAGCGGCCGCAGTGGGCACCGCGACCACAGGTGAGGCCGCCGGCTTCGGGGCGTAGGTGCCGACGGTCGACCGGTTCACACCGCGGCGTGCCGCGGTTGGTTTCGGTGCGGACGACACCGGACCCGCTGCCGCGGCGGGCAAGCTAGTGGCGGCAGTGACCGCGGCGGCGGGCAAGCTAGTGGCGGCGGTAGCCGCGGCGGGCCGCGGCGTAGTCACCGGCGCGGACGTGATACCCGCGATCCCGGCCGGCGCCGCGACCCGGCTCCTGCGGTCGCCGGCCGACGCCGCCGACGCGCTGCGTGAAGCGCGGGCGGCGGGGCTGCGGCGCGGGGCCGCATTCGGTGCGGCCTGAGCTGGTGCAGCGCTGACCGTGGCGCTGTCAGAGGAACTGGCCGCGTCAGCTCCGGAGTCGGCGAGTGCGACCGCCGTGCCTCCGACCATCGCGGCACCCATTCCGAGGGTCACCGCGCCTGCACCGAGCCAGGCGTACGGCTGGATGCGGCGACGTTTCGACACGGATCGGCTCCCTCGGGTCGTCATCCAGCTACCTTAATATTACCTGAGAAATCTAGCATGCTTTCCTGAGGGGCGATGGTACCCGCGGTTCGGAGGCACCCTCGGTGCTGCCATTCCGACCTGCGCGTATGACAGGGATATCCGTTCGTTCGTCGTACATTCGGTGTGAAATGTCCACCATGTCCGGCGCGGGTCGTTTCGCGCCCAGCCCATCGGCCGATCTGCACATCGGCAACCTGCGCACGGCGGTGCTGGCGTGGCTCTTCGCCCGATCGTCCGGACGCAGATTCCTGGTCCGCATCGAAGACCTCGATGACCGCGCCCATTCGGAGGTGGCTCGCCGTCAACTCGACGACCTGGCGGCGATCGGGGTGACGTGGGACGAGGAGCCACAGTGGCAGTC
>JBAXIR010000255.1:0-2738 GCA_037138275.1 Mycobacteriaceae bacterium
TTCGGGCCCGGGACCTGTGGTGTCGGTTCCCGGGTTGTGATGTGCCGGCGGAGTTCTGCGACCTCGACCATTCCGTTCCGTGGGCGTTGGGTGGGGTGACTCATCCGTCGAACATCCACCTCAAATGTCGTCCGCACCATTTATTGAAGACGTTCTGGTGTGGGGACAACGGGTGGTCCGAACGGCAATTCGCGGACGGCACCATCATCTTCACCTCGCCATCGGGGCGTGTCTACACCACGACACCGGGCGGGGCGCTGTTCTTCCCGCACCTGGCCACCCCCACCGAAACGCTTACGGTGCCGCAATCGGAACCGCCACCCGACAACCCGGGGCGCACCCTGATGATGCCCACCCGAAAACGCACCCGCGCCGCCGAACGCGCCGCCCGCACCGCCTGGGAACGCGGCCTCAACGAAGCACGCTGGGCCGCCGACCCCCCACCGTTCTAGGCGGCTCGCAACCGCCGTTTGATTCGGGTCAGCATCGCCGACATGCCGCGCAGCCGTAGCGGGCTGATCAGTGCCGCCAGGCCGAGTTCGGAGTAGAAGTCATCCGGTACCGCCAGAATGTCGGCCGCCGCTTGGCCGTCCAGGCCGGCCGCCAGAATCGAGGCGAACCCGCGAGTGGTCGGCGCCTCGGCCGGCGCGCTGAAGTACAGCCGAACACTGTCGCGATCGGCGGCGTCGACATGCAGGAAGAGTGGCGACTGACATTCCGGCACCGGTTCCATTGCCGCCACGGTGAGGTCGCCCGGCAGGGCGGGCAGTTCGTTGGCGAATTCCAGAAGAAGGTTGAGCTTGTCCTGACCGGCCATCTCGGCGAACTCCGAGATCACCTCGGCCAGTGGTGCGGGCATACTCACCGGGTGCCGGCCACGGATCCCGGTTCGTCGCCGACGGCCACCGGCACCCGCACGGCGTTGCCCCATTCCGTCCACGATCCGTCGTAGTTGCGCACACCGGGGATGCCGAGCAGGTGGGTCAGCACGAACCAGGTGTGGCTGGACCGTTCGCCGATGCGGCAGTAGGCGATGTTGTTGTCGCCGGGGGTGACGAAGGAGTAGATCTCGTCAAGTTCGGCGCGGGTGCGGAACCGGCCGGTCTCGTCGGCTGCCTTGGCCCACGGCACCGAAACCGCGGTGGGGATGTGGCCGCCGCGCAACGCCCCCTCCTCGGGATAGTCCGGCATATGAGTGCGTTCGCCGGTGTACTCCAGAGGTGAGCGGACGTCGATGAGGGTGGACGAGCCCAGCGATGCCAGGACGTCGGCCTGGAAGGCCCTGATCTGCGATGAGCCACTCGGGCGAAGAGCGTCGGGCACAGTGTCGTTGCGTTCCACCACGGGATAACCGGTGGTTCTCTTCTCGGGAACGTCCAGTGTCGTATCGCGGCCCTCTGCCAGCCACGCGTCGCGGCCGCCGTTGAGAAGGCGGACGTCGGGGTGGCCGAACAGGGTGAACACCCAGAGCGCGTAGGCCGCCCACCAGTTGCTCTTGTCGCCGTAGATCACCACGGTGTCGTCGCGGGAAATCCCTTTGCGATTCATCAGATTCGCGAACTGCTCGCCGTTGATGTAGTCGCGCACATGCGGGTCGTTGAGGTCGAGGTGCCAATCGATCTTGACCGCACCGGGGATGTGCCCGACGTCGTAGAGCAACACGTCCTCATTGGACTCGACGAGCACCAGACCGGGCGTGCCCAGATGTTGCGACAGCCAGTCGCCGGTGACCAGACGCTCGGGGTGGGCGTAGTCCTGCAGGGCGGGGGCGGGATCCGGGGGCAATGGCACGTTGGCCAGCCTACCGATCAGCTGACCGGGTTGGCTCTCCAGAGGTCGCCGATCGACAGGCCGACCGATTCCAATAGCCGCCGGGTGACGGCAAGACCGAGGCCCACCACGTTGGACGGATCGCCCTCGACGCCGTCGACGAACCAGCCGCCCAGTCCGTCGATGGTGAAGGCGCCCGCCACATTCAGTGGTTCGCCGCCGGCGATGTAGGCGGTCAGTTCGGCTTCGGTGGGAATGCTGAACCGCACAGTGGTCACCTCCGCGGCGGTTTCGGTCGCGATGGTGCGCGCATCGAGTATGCGGACGACGCAGTGTCCGGTGAAGAGTTGCCCGGCCCGGCCGGCCATCGAATTCCATTGGCGCCGAGCCTCTTCCGGTGTTCCAGGTTTGCCGCGGAGTTCGCCGTCGACGTAGAGCATCGAGTCGCAACCGATCACCACACAGTCGGCGGCCACCAGCGCATCCAACTCGCGGGCCACCGCGTCGGCTTTCGCTCGGGCCAGCGTGGTGACGACCGCAGCAGGATCGGGGTCGGCACCGAGGGCGGCGATTGCGGCGTCCTCGTCGACGCCGGACACGACAACCAGGGGGTCGATCCCGGCGTTGCGCAGCACGCGGAGGCGGCCGGTTGAGGCTGAACCCAGCACGATGCGGGTCATGGCGCCGTCATCGGGGCGTACAGCCCGATCATCTACGGACGTGCGTCCGCTCGAGCAGGGTAATGCGCTGCCAACTGGTCATCGGGTAGCGAAGTTTGTCGACCGGATGGCCCCAGAGGTTGATTTCGGCCGGGCCGGTATCGGCCGGTGCGCCGCTCAGGCCGGCCAGAACGGTGACCACCGCAGCGATCTCGGCGTCGGTGGGGTTGCCCTTGAGGACGCGGATCTCTGGCGCGGTCTGATCGTTCGCGTCGCTCACAGGTGTCTGATCGTTCGCGTCGCTCACAG
>JBAXIR010000256.1:0-2712 GCA_037138275.1 Mycobacteriaceae bacterium
GCCGGCCCGAGGCCACCCTGCTCACACTGGTGGCCGCACCGACCGGCGGGCCCGACCGGATACGAACCGTGGTGCGTTCCACGCCGGCGGCGATGGTCCACTAGTAACCGAGCCATGACCACCGTTGCAGTCCGCAGCGAACCGCGGGGATGGGTGGACGAAGCCGTCCGCCGGATCGAAGCCGACTCGAGGCGCAGCGCCGACACCCACCTGCTGCGCTATCCGCTTCCGGCACCGTGGCGCGACCAAGCCGATGTGGCGCTATATCTCAAAGACGAGTCCACTCACATCACCGGAAGTCTGAAACATCGACTCGCCCGGTCGTTGTTCCTCTACGGATTGTGCAACGGGTGGATCACCGAGCACACCACCGTAGTAGAGGCGTCCTCAGGATCGACGGCGGTTTCCGAGGCGTATTTCGCCGCGCTGCTGGGCCTGCCGTTCGTCGCGGTGATGCCCGGCTCCACCAGCCGGTCGAAGGTCGCTTTGATCGAAAAGGTCGGCGGCCGTTGCTATTTTGTCGAGAAGGCCGGTGACGTCTACGCCGAGGCGCAACGTATCGCCGATGAAACCGGCGGACATTTCGTCGACCAATTCACCAACTCCGAGCGTGCCACCGACTGGCGCGGCAATAACAACATCGCAGAGTCGATCTACCGGCAGATGGAGGCGGAGCGTCACCCCATCCCCTCATGGATCGTGGTCGGCGCGGGTACCGGCGGCACCAGTGCCACGATCGGCCGATTCATCCGCTACCGGCAGCACCACACCGGCCTGTGTGTGGTCGACCCGGAGAATTCAGCGTTCTTCCCCGCCTATGCCGAAGGCCGGTTCGACCTCGTCACCGGCGCGTCATCCCGCATCGAGGGCATCGGCCGGCCTCGGGTGGAACCCTCATTCCTGCCCAGCGTCATCGACCGGATGGTTCGCGTCCCCGACAGCGCATCGGTGGCTGCGGCCCATCAGGTGTCGCGCGTGCTGGGGCGCCGCGTTGGTCCGTCGACTGGAACGAATGTGTGGGGGGCCTTCGGCCTGCTGGCGGAAATGGTCGCCAACGGCACCGGTGGATCGGTGGTCACCCTCATCTGTGACAGCGGCGACCGCTACGGCGACACCTATTACGACGAGGCCTGGCTGGCGGCTCATGATCTGCACCCAAACGAACATGCCGAGGCATTACTGCGCTTCGAACAGTCCTGCTCCTGGACCACGCTGAAATCGGCGAGCATGCCCTGAGGGCGTTTGGCTTAGCGGCGCGCAGGTGCGATACGCTGTCGTGGCTTCACGCGGGGTGTGGCGCAGCTTGGTAGCGTGCTTCGTTCGGGACGAAGAGGTCGTGGGTTCGAATCCCGCCACCCCGACCGCAGGAACAACGCCATGAACTGCAGATATGCGGTCGGCTAGTTGCGGGGTCAGGCTCTTTCCGTGATGTCCGATCGCGGTGCGTCCGCATTAGATTCCCCATTCGCCAACGCGGTCCAGAGCAGGTTCTACGAGTCGACTCACACCCATGTCCAAACGTGACATCGACCCCTTCTTTACGGCATTTAGACAAAAAGCCGTTTTACCGAGCGGGTGACCATCTCCACAACCGACAAATCCGGAGAAGTGCACGATTTTTATGCGGATTGACACATGCCGGTTTAGTGCATGGGTATGGCCGACGTCGCCACGTCGCTCATCGAACAAGACATCACTTCGCCGCAGGGCGAGCTGTTGATCGAGTTGTCGCCAGCGGAGAAGAACCAGTAACATTTCGACACCTAATCAGGACAACAGACCGTGGGGAAGTGTCGACCAAGGAGCCTCGATGACCGACGAAGAACCGGTGCTGGCCTGGACTGTAAACCGCAAAGGAGTCCACCGCGCCGGGCGGTACCGGATCGCGATGGACGACCAATTTGGCCAGTATTGCTTGGCCGGCACCGGAATGCACCCAGTCATCGGAACCGTCGAGGAGCTGAAGGTTCTGGCCGAGGACCACTGGGCTGATCTGACGCGCTGGCAACGGGCCGAACCGACCGGGGTGTACCACGATCAATGGCCACCGCTGGGGACTCCTGAGATTCGCCCGCCGTCGTAGTTGTTTCTGGGAATGATCACCACGATGTTGTCGTTGCCGGCGGGAAAAATCAGCTCGGCATATCTGAATCCTCAACCTGGTTGCCCTCGCGTTCGAGAAACCTCGGCCGCGCAGGGAAGTGCGTCGTGAGGCTATCGGCCGTGGTGCTCTCGACTGCCAAAGGAGGGGCACCGGTTGCACTGTCATGCTCGCTGTGAACCGGCTGCGAATCTTCTTCCGTGAACGCCGGTCCGCCACCAATCCGACAGGGTCGGCGCGACGACTGCGATGACCAATTCCGGCGCTGTCTCAGCCCGGCGCATCCTGCTGAGCAGGTTACAGAGGTCACCGCGCGGTTCTCGATCAACATCACTCTCGGCGTCTGAACAAGTGGCCGCGAGTGCGCGGATCACGGACCTGGAGAGGTCGTGGGGCGACGCAAAAGACACGCTGCGCCCGATAAACGAGAACGGCTGGACATTTTCCGATAGCCGGGATCGACGCCGCCCTCAAAGCGGTGCGGGCCAGGCAGCCTGATCCGACGGCAGAGACGAAGTCGCTCAGGGATTTGTCGAACGCCCTGTACTGATCGGGCCCGTTAGGCCGACCAGACCGCTTGGGCTCGGCGGCGCAGAACCGCCAACTCGGCG
>JBAXIR010000257.1:0-2708 GCA_037138275.1 Mycobacteriaceae bacterium
TCGGAATCGGGCGCTAAGACCGCACCGCCGGACTCAATCAGCGGCGTGGCCTCCAGCTGGGCCGACACCGTCGCGATCTGGTAGCCGTGCAGCGTCAACGGCGGATCAGCGGTCAGCCGCGGAGCCTCCAGCAGATCGGCGGACACCATGTCCGACAGGGTGCCCACCGGGCTGGTGATGGCGATATCGGTTGGTGCACCGGTGGTTTCAACCAACCGGAGGGTGACGGCTGCGGGGTCCGGTTCCGCGCAGCTTCCGGTCGCGGTCGGGTTACCGGCGATCTTCAGTGCCCCCAGTTGGACGGTTCGCTCGGGTTGGATGCTGAGCAATGACCCGTCGGACGGCAGCTCTCGTGCTCCCTCATCGACCATCACCGCGAGCAGCGGGTGGTTGAATTCGGCACTGCGGGAGGGCATTTCAACCGCCCGCCAGTCTCCGGACCCACACACCAGAGCGAAGTCGAAGGTGTGGCTCCAGTGCTGAAGCTGGAAATTGGACCCGTCCGGTGCCTTGCGGGCGGGCGGGTCGATCCACACCCCCGACGGCCAGCCTGTGCAGGATCGCATCAGCGAGGTGTGCAGGGTGCCGTCGCGTTCGACGGCGAAACCGGGTACGCCGCGGTTGATCAATGCGACGGTGCGCGACTCGAAGTCGCCGCAGTCGGCTGCGACGTCTTGGTCGACGATGATCTCGGCGTCCCCGAGGTCGGCCACCACCGTCTCGACCGCACCGTCGCCGGCGATGATCAACACCGGCAGGGCGAGTACGCCGCGAAGGTCCGCATCCGGAAGCCACACGGCGGCAAGGGAACTCGCAGCGGGCACGAACACCCGGGCAGAGCCGGTGGCAGCCAGTTGACGCGTCAGCTCAGCGGCGTAGCCGGGGTCGGCCGCCTTGAGCACCGCAGCCGTGAAGACGTTGTCGTCCGGCCCGCCCAGCGCAATGCGGGCATCGGGCAGGTTGGAGTCGACCTCGAGGTGGCCGTAGCGGGTGTGCTCGGCGGTGCTGCAGGTGGCGGTCACCCCGGCCCGCACCAAGGCCACCATCAGATCGCGGGCCACCTCCGTGGCGTCGGTCGGTGCGATGACCTCGGCCACCGACACCGTCCGGGTCTGCTCGCCGACCCGGATCCGTGCGGTCGAGGACAGCCCGAACCAGCCGTGTGCGGGGTTGTCCAGCGTCCACGGGTGGTGCGCCGTATCGACCGCGCGATCCTCGCCGGATTCGTGGTCGTGCATTAGACCGAACCCGCGACCCACCACGGCGTCGCCGACCTCGCTGACCGGCAGTGCCCCGGGCACCGGGCACGGCCAGCGCAACCGCACCAGGCGGTCGGCGCCGGTGAATTCGTCGATGACGGTGCGGCAGTCCACCCGGGAGATTCCGTGCCACAGCGTCAGGGTCTGGGTGTACCGCAACACCTCACCGATGGCGCCGCGGACGACGATGCGCTCACCCAGTGGGCTGCGGTAGGCCTGCACCGATTCCGCGGGCGCGGCCGACGAGCACTGCACCGGGCCGGTCGGCAGCAGATGCCACGGACCTTCGCCGGCGTCGGGATGGGCCGGATGCTCGTCATAGACGGCGAGTTCGTTGCCCACGCCGCCGTCGGCGATCCACTCCCGATCCGAGGAGACCTCGACCAGGGAGACCACGGCGCCGCCGCGGGATGGGTCGACCCGCAGCCGGAAATGCTCGTTGGCAATCGCCAAACCCTCGACGGGCTCCCACCCGCAGGGCTGCGCACTCGATGCGAGCCGGTAGGTTCGCCACCCCAGCGACCCCACACCATCAGCCCGCCAACTCACCGAGTGACCGTCGTCCTCCACAAGGGCCGCCACCTCAGCACCGTCTGCGTCAAGCACCCGCACTGCCAGGCCCACCGGCTCCTCGAGGTGCACGGTGACGATATCGGTTCGGTTGTGCGCCAACGGATTCCACACCACCACCGACTGCGCGGGAGTAGCGACCGCCCGGGAGAGCAACTCCAGTGCCCCCGAACGCGCGGCGGTGCCCAACTCCCAGGCATCCCGCCACCCGGTGAGCAGGTCGAGGTACACCTGATCGGACTCGCTACCGGTGATCGCGTCGTGGTGTGCGCCCCAGGCCAGTTGCACCCAGGCCTTGGCCAGCGCCGCTTCGGGGTACCGCGCTCCGCACAACAGGCGGGCGAACACCGCGAACCGTTCCGCGCCGAGCACCGCGTCCTCGGCAGCGCGATTGGCCTGCTTGGTGTCGATGTAGGAGACGTCCTTGCCGGTGTAGATCGGGTTCATATCCCGGGTCTGCGGCGAGGCCGTGGTGCCGCGTTCGGAAAGTTCCGCGCGCACGGCGGCGAAGAAGTCCGACGGAATCGCGCAGACAAACCGCGGCCAGGTGTAGCGGGAGTTCCAGTCGTGGTGGATATCGGTGACCCAGGCGTTCGGCGGGGTGTAGTCCGTACCGACCGGCAGCAACACATTGCGGGTCAGCGCCACCGACTTCAGTTCGGAGAACAGGTTGTAGGTGGCGTCCTCGGCCTCGGCCAGCGAGGTTGACGAGTCCATCCACCACCCGGCCGCATAGTGCGCCGGCATGTAATGCGTCAGCAGGCCCACACCCGATGGCGCGATCCACTCGAACTCACTGCGGAACTGCATGCGGCGCGGGTCCCCGTCGCCTGCCATCGGCCCCCACTGGTGATACGGCCCGCGCGCCCACGACGATGA
>JBAXIR010000258.1:0-2703 GCA_037138275.1 Mycobacteriaceae bacterium
TCGGTGGACTCGAAGCGCAGATAACCGAGTGAGCGAATGGGACTCATGAGTCACCCCCGAGGAAGTCGATGGTCAGCCTATTGAACTCGTCGAATTTTTCGACCTGCGCCCAGTGGCCGCAGCGCCCGAAGACGTGCAGTTGGACCCGCGGGATCTGCTTGAGCGCCACCAGTGCTCCGTCGAGCGGGTTGACGCGGTCCTCCCGTCCCCAGATCAGCAGCACCGGTTGGCGCAGTTTGTACACCTCGCGCCACATCATGCCGAGCTCGAAATCGGGGCCCGCGAACGACTTTCCCATCGCGCGCGCCGCCGCCAGCGACTCCGGCGCGCTGGCGATGGCAAAGCGCTCGTCGATCAGTTCCGGCGTGATCAGCTTCTGGTCGAAGACCATGATCCGCAGGAAGCGTTCCAGATTCTCCCGGGTGGGCTCGGCGGTGAAGCGGCCGAGGAGTTTGACGCCCTCGGTGGGGTCGGGCGCGAAGAGATTGACCGAAAGCCCGCCCGGACCCATCAGAACCAGTCGGCCCGCGCGTTCGGGGTGGTCGAGCGCGAAGCGAACCGCCGTGCCGCCGCCGAGCGAATTACCCACCAGCGCAGGACGTTCGACGCCGAGGTGGTCCAGCAGTGCCAGCAGTGCGTCGGAGCTGTACCGGTTGTACTGCTCGTGCTCGGTGTGTTTGTCGGAATGGCCGTAGCCCGGCTGATCGAGGGCAAGGACGTGAAAGTGCCTGGCAAGGACGGCGACGTTGCGTCCGAAGTTCGACCAACTGGACGCTCCCGGGCCACCACCGTGCAGCAGCACCACGGCCTGCTCGTTGCCCACGCCCGCCTCGTGATAGTGCAGGCGCATATCCCGCCCGCCAGCATGGACCTGGGCGAACCGGGAGGTGGACTCGAAGGTCGCATCCTGCTGGGAATCGGCTTCCTGGATGAAACCCGTCATCGTGGCGTTAGACCATCGTGTCGCCGATGGGCAACCCGAATTCGTGGTTGCCGTACATGACGTAGGCCCGCTCAGCGTCGTTGGCGGCGTGCACCCGGCCCGCATGCGCATCGCGCCAGAACCGCTGCACCGCCTGATCGCTGTTGAGCGCGGTGGCTCCGGCGGCCTCGAAGAGTCGATCGATGGAGGCGATCGCCCGGCCGGTGGCGCGGACCTGATCGCGGCGGGCGCGGGCCCGCAGTTCCATCGGAACCTCCTGACCGGCGCAGAGCAACTCGTACTCCTCGGCGAGGTTGCCCTTCAACTGGCGCCATGCAGCGTCGATATCGCTGGCGGCCTCGGCAATGCGAACCTTGGCGAACGGATCGTCCTTGGCCTTCTCGCCGGCGAACGCAGCACGGACGCGCTTGCCCTGATACTCCACGTGGGCGTCGTAGGCGCCGTAGGCCATACCGACGATCGGCGTCGAGATGGTGGTGGGATGCATTGTGCCCCAGGGCATCCGGTAGACGGTCGCGGTGTTGGTCTTCAGCCCGCCCGCAGTGTGGTTGTTCATCGCGCCGTAGGACAGGAAGCGGTGGCGCGGCACGAACACGTCCTTGACGACCAGGGTGTTGCTGCCGGTGCCCTTGAGCCCGACGACGTTCCACTCATCTTTGATCTGGTAATCGCCGAGCGGCATGAGGAAGCTGCCGAAGTCAACCGGGCGGCCGTCCTTGATCACCGGTCCGCCGACGAACGTCCAGGTGGCGTGGTCGCATCCGGATGACCATAGCCAGTTGCCGTTGACCAGGTAGCCGCCGTCGACCACCACACCGGCACCCATCGGCGCGTACGACGAGGAGATCCGCACCGTGGGGTCGTCGGCCCAGACGTCCTCCTGGGCCTGCTGATCGAACTGCGCGAGATGCCAGTTGTGCACGCCGAGGATCGAGGTGGCCCACCCGGTGGACCCGCAGGCGCTGGCGATCCGACGCACCGCCTCGAAGAACAGTGTGGGATCGCACTGCAGGCCGCCCCACTGCTCGGGTTGCAGCATCTTGAAGTAGCCGGCGGCGTCGAGGTCGGCGATCGTCGCATCGGGAAGCCGGCGCAGATCCTCGGTCTCCTGGTTGCGCTCACGCAGCCGTGGCAGCAGCTCATCGATAGCGGCTAGAACCGTCTGCGCGTCACGCTGTTGAATCGATGTCACTACAGGCCTCCCGTGAAGAATGGATTCTGGATACCAGACTAGAACACGTTACGATTCGTGTCGAGAACTTCCAACTCGTACCAGCTAGTTCATCATATTGTCATTTCTGTAACGTGTTCTAGTTGTGGAAAGGATCGGGTCCCCTGTGACGAGCTCCGACAAGCCGGCCACCGCCGTCGTTCACCTCGACGGACAGACCCACACCGTGTCGTGGCCGCGGACCGAGAAGCTCCTCGACGTCTTGCTCGAACAGGGTATCGACGCCCCGTTCTCCTGCCGAGAGGGCCACTGCGGCGCCTGCGCCGCGACCACCCTGAACGGCGAGGTAGAGATGGAAGTCAACGACGTGCTGGAGTCCGATGATCTGGCCGACGGCCTGATTCTGGTGTGCCAGGCGCGGCCGGTGTCGGAATCCGTCGAAGTCAGCTACGACTGACCTGGTCAACCGTCGGTCAGCCGACCTACCTCGCCCCTCCGGGTCGATCAACGACCGACCGGGCTAGCGAGGCAATCCGAGTAGTCGCTCGCCGGCCATGGTGAGCAGGATCTGCTCGGTGCCGCCGGCGAT
>JBAXIR010000259.1:0-2690 GCA_037138275.1 Mycobacteriaceae bacterium
CTCGGCGGTATCGGCCTGCCCGGCGGCGCGGTCTACCTCCGCACCGAGTTCATGACGCCGCGTCAGCGCACCCTGGTCAGCCTGGCCGGCCCGAGCGCCAACCTGGTGCTGGGGGTGCTGCTGCTGGTCGCGACGAGAGTGTTCTGGGACCCGAATCATGCGGTGTTCTGGGCCGGCGTGGCGTTCCTGGGCTTCCTGCAGATCACCGCACTCGTGCTCAATCTGCTGCCGATCCCCGGACTGGACGGCTTCGGCGCGCTGGAACCGCACCTGAGTCCGGCCACCCGGCGTTCCCTGGAACCGGTCCGGCAATTCGGGTTCATCATCCTGATCGTCGTGCTGATGACACCGGCGCTGAACCGTTGGTTCTTCAAGATCGTGTTCTGGTTCTTCGACCTGTCGGGGGTGTCCGCCGACCTGGCCATGTTCGGCGGTCAGCTGACCCGGTTCTGGTCGGCCTGGCTCTGACGCCGGAAACCGGGGGCCTGAAAATGAAGTGCGGCAGCGGACCCCCTCGCCGCTGCCGCACTGGCCTCCCAACATACGGACGCGCGAATCGGCCAGCAAGGGACTTTGGTACCTGACGGGCCCGGGGCTGACGGGGTACTGAAGTAGATTTCCCTTCATGGGTGCCGGACACAGCCACGGCGGCGCGGATTCCCGGGTGAGCCGGATGGCCATCGCGGCCGGGATCCTCACCGCGTTCTTCGCCATCGAACTGACCACGGCGTTGGCCATCGGGTCGCTGGCGCTGCTGGCCGACGCCACCCACATGCTGACCGACGTGGTGGCGCTGTTCATGGGCCTGACGGCGGTGCTACTGGCCCGTCGCGGATCGAAATCGGCGGCCCGCACCTATGGTTGGCACCGCGCCGAGGTGTTCACCGCGGTGGCCAACGCCGTACTGCTGTTGGGAGTCGCGGCGTTCATCGTCTACGAAGCGTTCCACCGGCTGGGCGAACCATCAAACGTCCCCGGGCGGCCGATGATCCTGGTGGCACTACTGGCGCTGGCGGCCAATGTTGCTGTAGTGCTGCTACTTCGGTCCGATGCGGAGGGCAGCCTGGCCGTCAAGGGTGCCTACATGGAGGTCATGGCCGACGCGGTCAGCAGCGTCGGGGTACTCATTGCGGGCATCGTGACCGTCACGACCCGCTGGCCCTACGCCGATACCGTGGTCGCCGTGCTGGTGGCGCTGTGGGTGCTGCCGCGCGCTATCGCCCTGGCCCGGTCGGCACTGCGGATCCTGTCGGAATCCTCACCGCAACATATCGACGTCGACGAACTCCGCTCGGCACTGGCGGCGGTGGACGGCGTCACCGAAGTACATGATCTGCACGTCTGGACCCTGGTGCCGGGCAAGGATATGGCGACGGCACACCTGACCAGCAATGGGCGCTCAGACCGCATCCTCGACGACGCACGAGCGGTGCTGGCCGCACGCGGACTGGAACACGCCACCGTCCAGGTCGAGCCGCCCGGATCGGCCGATGAATGCCCGGGGCAGGCCGACTGCTAGCTCGAGAGGCCGAATTCGGTGCGGGCCGTCGGATCACAGTCATCGAGCAAATCCAGGCAACGGCCGAACTCGTCGGTCTCGCCGATATCGTCAGCGGCCCGGGCCAGGGCGGCGACGCACCGAAGGAAGCCCCGGTTGGGTTCGTGACGGTAGGGCACCGGGCCGAATCCCTTCCATCCGTTGCGGCGCAACTGATCCAGACCGCGGTGGTAGCCGGTGCGGGCGTAGGCGTACGCGGTGATCACCTTGTCGTCGGCCAGGGCTTCCTCGGCCAGTACCGCCCAGGCCACCGAGGCGGTGGGGTGGGCGGCGGCCACGACGGCAGGGCTCTCGCCTGCCGACAGTGCGGCTTGCGCCTCGGGATCACCGGGTAGCAGTACGGGTTGGGGTCCCATGAGGTCGCCGAAAGATGTCATGGACACCAGGATGTCATGGATCGCCGGGGCTCTCCCACCCGATAGGGTCGAGAAATGTCGAACCCGTCCGGGACCGATCGCGACCGCGACACCGATCCGGTCACCGAAGTGATCGAGATCGGTGACGCCGCCGAACCCGCGGACGCCGCCACCGGCGAACGTCGTTACACCGCACCGGGTTTCGACGCGGGGTCAACCCAGATCATCGACCGGGTACCCGATGCCGAAACGGAATTCATCGCCACCGGTGCCTCCGGCGTCACCGATCCGCGGCCACATACCGCCGCGCCGCGGGTCATCACGCCGCAGCGGCCATCACGACACCGGCCGACGTGGCTGCTCCCGCTGATACTGGCGGCCGGCGTACTGGCCGCCGCGGTGATCCTCGGGGTGATTGTGCTCAGGTACATCGGCTCGTCGAAAATGTCTCAGGAAGATATGGTGCGGTCGGCCATCTCCACCTTCGACACTGCGGTTCAGAAAGGTGATCTCGCGACGTTGCGCACTGTGACGTGTGGCCAGACCCGGGACAACTACCTCAATTACGACAATCGCGATTGGGCCGACACCTACGCCAAGTTGTCGGCGAACAAGCAGTACCCGGTGGTGGCACGCGTCGATGAGGTGATCATCAACGGCGAGCACGCCGAGGCCAACGTCACCTCGTACATGGCGTCGGATCCGGCTACGACGTCGGTACGCAGTTTCGATCTGCAGTTCCGCGACGAGCAGTGGAAGATCTGCCAGTCGTCCTA
>JBAXIR010000260.1:0-2666 GCA_037138275.1 Mycobacteriaceae bacterium
CGCTGCGGATCGATGGTGTCGACCCGGAACTGCCCACCGGTCACCTGCAGCGCCCGCGCCAGACCGGCCGGAAAACCACCGGGGACGTCCTTGACGATATGAGCCGGCAACAGGCCGTTGAACAATTCCCGCCAGGCCGGGTAGGGCTGGGCGAAGGTGACCACCGCGGTCTTGCCACCGTCGAGGGACTGGACACCGGTGATCAGGTCATAGCCGGCCGGGTCGACGACACCGGGTTGGCTCACCATCTGGCGCCACAGGTACCAGAAGTCGTCGGCGGCGATGGGAGCGTTGTCGGTCCACGCGGCCTCGGGCGCAATCGTGTAGGTGACGGTGAAGGGGCGCGTTCCGGTCACCGCGGCAGACACCAGCAATGCCGGGTCCATCTCCCAGCGCGATCCGGTGGACGTGGCCGGATCGGCCACCGGACGGAACGCACTGGGCAGCACCAGCGAACTGACCGCGGCGTTGACCGGCGACTGATCAGAGAGCAGATGCGGATTGAAACCCGCGCCGATGGAGTCGACCGCCACGATGATCTGAGTGGCCTTGGAGGTGGGCGCGACAGCCTGGGACGTCTCGGTGCTCTGCGGCGCCGGCGGCGGGTCGACCGTGCAGGCCGACAACACTGACGACACCACCGACAGCAGTGCAACGGCTGTGTGTAGCCGGCGCGGTGTTCTCAGCACGTCTCTCAGCGTATCGACTGACGTTCGAAGGGCCCGGTCACACTTTCTGGGCCTTGGCCCGCGACCGGTTGCGGCCGCGGGTGGTGGCATCCAACTCGGCCTTGCGCACCCGCACGATCTCCGGCGTGACCTCAACGCACTCGTCCTCGGCACAGAACTCCATGGCCTGTTCAAGACCGAGTTCCAGCGGACGAGCCAACGTCTCCATCACATCGGATGTTGACTGCCGCATATTGGTCAGCTTCTTCTCGCGGGTGACGTTGACATCGAGATCCTCGGCACGGGGGTTGATGCCCACGACCTGGCCCTCGTAGGTGTCGTCGCCGGGTTCGACAAAGAACTGGCCGCGGTCGGAGAGTTGGATCATCGCGAACGGCGTGACCGTGCCGGTGCGATCGCTGACCAGCGATCCGGTGTGCCGGGCCCGGATCTCGCCGGCCCACGGCCGGTAGCCGTCGAACACCGCGTTGGCAATCCCGGTGCCGCGGGTCAGGGTGAGGAAGTCGGTGCGGAATCCGATGAGCCCGCGGCTGGGCACGATGAAGTCCATCCGGACCCAACCGGCCGCATGGTTGGCCATCTCCTCCATCCGCCCCTTGCGGGCCGCCATCAACTGGGTGACCGCGCCCACGAACTCCTCGGGGCAGTCGATGGTCATCGCCTCGAACGGCTCGTGCAATTTGCCGTCGATGGTGCGAGTGACCACCTGTGGCTTGCCGACCGTCAATTCGAATCCCTCGCGGCGCATCTGCTCGACGAGGACGGCCAGCGCCAACTCGCCGCGGCCCTGTACCTCCCACGCGTCGGGACGGCCGATGTCGACAACCCGGATCGACACGTTGCCGACCAGTTCGGTGTCCAGCCGCGACTTGACCATGCGTGCGGTCAGCTTGTGACCGGAGACCTTGCCTGCCAACGGCGAGGAGTTGGTGCCGATGGTCACCGAGATGGCCGGCTCGTCGACGGTAATGCGCGGCAGGGCATGCGCGTGGTCGGGGTCGGCGAGGGTGTCGCCGATCATGATCTCGGGCATACCCGCAACGGCGACGATATCGCCGGCGACGGCCTCATCGGTCGGATTGCGTTCAACGCCGACGGTGGCGAGCAGTTCGGTGATCTTGGCGCTGGTAATGACGGGCAGTCCGTCCACCTCACGCATCCAGGCCACCTGCTGACCCTTGCGCAGGCGGCCGTTGTAGATCCGGATGAGCGCAAGGCGGCCGAGGAACGCCGACGCGTCGAGGTTGGTGACGAGCGCCTGCAGTGGCGCCTCCGGGTTGCCCGTGGGCGCCGGGATGTGCTCGAGGAGAACGTCGAACAGCGGGTTGAGATTCTCACCCTCGGGGTTCTCGCCATTGGCCGGTGCGACGGTACTCGCGATTCCCGCACGACCCGATGCGTACAGCGTCGGCAGGCCCAGTGCGTGCTCGGCAGCCTGTTGCGCCGCGGCGTCCAGATCGGTGGCGACGTCAAGCAGGAGATCGTGGCTCTCGGAGACGACCTCGTCGATGCGGGCGTCGGGTCGGTCGGTCTTGTTCACCACCAGAATCACCGGCAGGTGCGCGGCGAGAGCCTTGCGCAGTACGAACCGGGTCTGCGGCAGCGGGCCTTCGGAGGCGTCAACCAGCAACAGCACCCCGTCGACCATGGACAGGCCGCGTTCCACCTCGCCACCGAAGTCCGCGTGACCCGGAGTGTCGATGACGTTGATCACAGTTTTGCTGCCGTCCGGGTTCCGCCGATGCACGGCGGTGTTCTTGGCCAGGATGGTGATGCCCTTTTCCTTCTCCAGGTCCCCGGAGTCCATCAACCGCTCGACGGCGTCGTCGCCGCGGTGGCTTAGTGCCCCGGATTGCCGCAGCATGGCGTCGACGAGGGTGGTCTTACCGTGGTCGACGTGCGCCACGATGGCGACGTTTCGGAAGTCAATCCTGGAATCGGGGCTAGTCACACCGGGATTGTCTCAGTGCGGGTGCC
>JBAXIR010000261.1:0-2643 GCA_037138275.1 Mycobacteriaceae bacterium
TCGATCAGTGGGGTGTGGAACTGGGCAAGACCCAGGCCATGGCGCTGCTGCCGGTTCTCACCGAAGCCGCATCACCGGCTGAGCAGACCGACAGTTCAACCGATGCACTGGTGCGGCACTACCGCGAGGAGCGCGGCCGGGCGGGCTGACTTGCGTGCCGGCCATGGGTCGTCACGCTATTTCAGCAGCCGTGACATCCGCCGGTCGGCGAGCACCTTGCCACCGGTCTGACACGTCGGGCAGTACTGAAAAGACTTGTCCGCGAACGCGACTTCCCGCACCGTGTCCCCGCACACCGGACAGGGCAGGCCTGTTCGGGCATGCACCCGCAACCCGGATCGCTTCTCGCCCTTGAGCGTTGCCGCCTGCTGGCCCACCGAGCGTTGCACCGCATCGGAGAGCACGCCCACTATCGCGTCATGTAAAGCGGCCAGTTGAACTTCGGTGCACTTCCCGGCGGTCGCGAACGGTGACAGCTTCGCAGCATGCAGGATCTCGTCGCTGTAGGCGTTGCCGATACCGGCGATCACCTGCTGGTCGGTGAGCACCGTCTTGATCCGGCCGGTGTTGTGCGCCAACAACTCCGCGAGCGCGGCAGCGGTCAGGCCCAACGCATCGGGCCCGAGTCCGGCGATGCCGGGGACCTTCATGGGATCGTCGACCAGCCACACCGCCAGGCGCTTCTGAGTGCCGGCCTCGGTCAGATCGAACCCGTGGCCCTCCGCCAGATGTATCCGCAAGGCGATTGGGCCTTTACCCGGTCGCAGCGGCGCGGGGCTGAGTTTGTCCGACCAGCGCAGCCAACCGGCCCGCGACAGGTGAGTGATCACGTGAATATCAGCCGCCTGGACCCCGAGATACTTACCCCAGCGGTGAACGGCGTCGATTGGGCGGCCGTACAGCGCGGCGATCGGCGGGTCGACTGTCTTGAGCACCGACAGCGACGCAACATCGACGCGCTCGACGGTCTTGCCAACGGCGTTGCGGCGCAGGTGATCGGCGAGTGCCTCAACCTCCGGCAGTTCGGGCAATCGAAGCTCAGCCGAGGGCGCGTTCGGTGCTGCGGAACGGCAGGGAGAACGCCCACCCGACGATCGACAACAGGATCGCCGCCCAGATTGCGGTCCACCAGAATTGGTCGATATGTAGTCCCCAGTGCGTGGTGTGGTCGGTGATCCAGGCGGTGATCCACAGCATCAGCGCATTGATCACGACGTGGAACAGGCCCAGCGTGAGGATATAGAGCGGAATCGAGAACACCTGCACGATCGGCTTGATGAACGCGTTAACCAGTCCGAAGATCACCGAGACGACCAGCACGATGCCGATTTTCTGCACCGCGGTGCTGCCGCCGACGAAGTTCATACCGGGCAGGATGAGCGTGACCACCCACAGTGCGAGTCCGGTAACCGCCGCGCGAAGGACGAAAGATCCCATGGGCCACAAGCCTACTTGGACGTCAGGCCCGCAGCAGGTAGGTATCCATGATCCAGCCATGCCGAGCGCGGGCATCGGTTCGGATCTGCCTGATGCGCTCGCCGACCTCGCCGACCGTGCCGGACAGTAGAAGCTCATCCGGGGTACCGAGGTAGGCGCCCCACCAGATCCGCGTCTGCTGCGGGCAGGTCAGGAAGGCGCAGTCACCGTCGAGCATCACGACCGCCGAACCGGACAATCCGGTGGCGCGGAGTTGCCGGCCGGTGGTGATCAGCACAGGTTCGCCGATGTCGTTGAGCGGAATGCGGTGCCGTGCGGTCAACGCCTGCACCGCGGTGATGCCGGGGATGACGTCGTAACGCAACTCGACGCGGCGGGCCACCTCGTCGAGGATCCGCAGTGTGCTGTCATACAGCGACGGATCCCCCCAGGCCAGGAATGCACCGACGCCGTCGTCACCGAGTTCGTTCTCGATCGCGTTGGCCCACACCAGCACTCGGGCGGTGTGCCAGTCGTTGACCGCCCGGCTGTAGTCACCATCAGCGGCTCGCGGCGGATCGGGCAGTTCGACGAAGCGGTAGCCCGGCTCAGAAATGAAGCGGCGGCAGACCTCGCGGCGCAATTCGACCAGATCGCTGGTGGCCTCCCGCTTGTCCATCGCGAAGAACACCTGCGTGTCATTGAGTGCGCGGATCGCCTGTGCCGTCACGAAGTCGGGATCGCCCACCCCAATGCCGATGACGTGGATGGAGCGCATACCGGTGAGCCTATCCAGTCCGCCGCAATGCCCAGTTCCCCAGCAGTGCCGCCGCGAAACAGGCGCCGACAACTCCGGAGATCAGCAGTGGCAGCCGTCCGTCGGCGCCCCACAGCAGACCGGCCCACACGCCTGCCACCAGGATCGCCAAACCGCTGGCGCCCTGGAACACCCCCTGGGCGGTGGCTTGCCGGTCCGAACCGACAAGCGAAGAGACCCAGGCCTTGCCGACACCGTCGGTGCAGGCGGTGAACAACCCGTAGACACCGATGAGCAACCAGGCCGTCATCCGGTCGGTGGTGAGCCCGAGCCCGATGTAGCCGATCGCGAAGAACACCAGCCCGATGCCGAACACTGCCGAGCGCGGCAACCGGTCGGCCAGCACCCCGGCCGGGAAACTGGCGACTGCGTACACCAGGTTGTAGGTGACGTAGGCCAGGATCACCTGG
>JBAXIR010000262.1:0-2635 GCA_037138275.1 Mycobacteriaceae bacterium
CGGTGACATCCCCTACCAGGATCAGCTTCCGGGGGCGGCGGGCGGGCCGTGTGGAGTGTCGGCGATGGTATGCCACAGCGAGGTGTACCAGGGATCCCCGCTGCGGACCGCACCAGTCTGCGGGCCCGCACCCGACGGCGACGCCGCCGCCCCCGGAAGCTGAACCTGGTAGGGGATGTCACCGGGCATGACGAATCCGAGCCGCTCGCGAGCCTGGGCGGCGATGTAGACCGGGTCGGCCAGCTTGGCCTTCTGACCCTCCAATTCGGCGATCTGTTCGCGCAGTGCGGACTCGCTGGCGGCCAGTTGCTTCATCTCGGTGCGCTGCGCAAAGTAGGTGCGAACCGGGCCGGCGATCGTCAGGGTAAGGACGCACACCATGGCCGCGAGGATGGCGGCTCGGCGGGCGGTGAATCCGAGTTGTTGTTCGCTCTGCTGATCAATCGACGCCGCGATCACCCGCCGAATCGGCTGGGCCAGACCGTGCCCGACTGATTCCGCCCGTGCCCGTAGGCCGGATGGTCGGGTTACTCGCTTACCCTCCCGGATCGGCCGCGAACGACCACGACCCGACGTACCCGGCCGGGAAGCCGGTGCGCGTCGCTTCGGGTCGCTCCTTTTCCCCTCTGCCACAGTCTTTTTCGAAGTCTCTCGGGTCTATTCCGGACCGGCGAAGCGCGGGAAGGCCAAGTCACCCGCGTAGCGGGCGGCATCTCCGAGTGCCTCTTCAATACGCAGCAGTTGGTTGTACTTGGCGACACGTTCACTGCGCGCCGGCGCGCCCGTCTTGATCTGCCCACTGCCGATGGCGACAACGAGATCAGCGATGGTGGTGTCCTCGGTCTCACCGCTGCGGTGGCTCATCATGGTGCGGTAGCCGCTGTTGTGGGCCAGTGCGACGGCATCGAGAGTTTCGGTGAGGGTGCCGATCTGGTTGACCTTGACCAGCAGTGCGTTGGCGGCGCCGCGCTCGATGCCTTCTTCCAGCCGTTCGGGATTGGTGACGAAAAGATCGTCGCCGACGATCTGAACCCGGTCGCCGATCGCCGCGGTCAAGTTGGCCCAGCCATCCCAGTCGTCCTCGTCCAGCGGATCCTCGATGGACACCAGTGGATAGGCACCGATGAGTTCGGTATAGAACTCGCCCAGCTGTCCGGAGTCCAGGGTCTGCTTCTCAAAGCTGTATCCCGTTCCGGCGGTGAAGAATTCGGTGGCCGCCACGTCAAGCGCCAATGCGACATCAACGCCCGGTTTAAAACCAGCAGACTCGATGGCCGAGCAGATCAGGTCCAGTGCGGCCTTGGTGCCGGCGACATCGGGGGCGAATCCGCCCTCGTCACCCAGGCCGGTAGACAGACCCTGCTTCTTGAGAACCGCCTTCAATGCGTGGTACACCTCGGCACCCCAGCGCAGCGCCTCCCGAAAATTCGGTGCGCCGATCGGCGCCACCATGAACTCCTGGACGTCGACACCGGTGTCGGCGTGCGCGCCGCCGTTGAGGATGTTGAACATCGGCACCGGCAGAATGTGGGCGTTGGGTCCGCCGAGGTATCGGAACAGCGGCAGGCCCGCACTGTCGGCGGCGGCTTTTGCCACCGCCAGTGAGACACCGAGAATCGCGTTGGCACCGAGTCGGGACTTACCGGGCGTCCCGTCGAGGTCAACCAGTGCCTGGTCGACCAGTCGCTGCTCGTCGGCCGACATGCCGATGATCGCGGGCGCGATCTCGTCGAGCACCGCCTCAACCGCCTTCTGCACACCTTTGCCGCCGTAGCGGGTGCCTCCGTCGCGCAACTCGACGGCCTCGTGCACACCGGTCGATGCGCCGGACGGCACCGCGGCGCGCGCGAAGGTGCCGTCGATCAGAGCGACCTCGACCTCAACGGTCGGATTGCCGCGGGAATCAAGAATTTCACGAGCGGCGACCTGCTCGATGATGGGCACGGTTTCTCCTTGCTGATCCTTGCTGGGGTTCGACGCTGTCGGCCACAGCCTAGATGGTCGAGATGGCTAATGGACCCCGGATTCGACCCCGGAATCGACAGGGGAATCGGCGGTCGCTCAGAGCGGATGACCGTCGGCATAGGCGGTGGCCCAGTCCCGCACCGTGCGCGCGTAAAGATCGGAGTGGTTATAGGCCCGCAGGGCATTCATCCAACCGCGCGGAGTACCGAGGTCGGTCCCGCGGAAGCACAGGTATCCGGCCGCCGACAATGCCGCGTCATCGAAGTTGTCGGGGCTGGCGGCACCATCATTGTTGGCGTCCACGCCATACAGTCGCCATGTTTCCGGAATGAACTGCATCGGCCCCATCGCCCGGGCGTACGCGGGGTTCCCGTCGGTCGACGTCGCGCGGTCGACGATCTCGAGGTTTCCATTGGTGCCATCGAGGTGCACACCGCGGATGGGTGGGCTGACGTCGCCGTTCGGGGCGATCACCGCGCCCAGGTAGGTGCCGTGCTGGCTCTCCACCATGCCGATACCGGCCAGCGTCGTCCAGGCCAGGTGGCAGTCGGGGTTCTCCACCTCCGCGACCCGCGCCGCGTAGGCGTAGGCCTCCAGGGCGCTGATCGGTAGCCCCAGTGCCGGGGCGCGCTGCTCAGCCCACCCTCGCATCTGATCGGCCGGCCGGCCG
>JBAXIR010000263.1:0-2626 GCA_037138275.1 Mycobacteriaceae bacterium
ACCATGCTGCTGCGACTGTGCATGCTGCCCGGTCTGGCGCTGTTGATCTGGGCCGCGCCGCGGATCGCACGACATGTCGGCGCCGACGGTGCGGTGGCGCTGTGGATCTGCGTGCTCAATCCCCTGGTGATCGTGCACCTGATGGGCGGGGTTCACAACGAGATGCTGATGGTCGGGCTCATGATGGCCGGCATCGCGCTCACGTTCTCCCGACATCACGTCGCCGGAGCGGCGTTGATCGCGATTGCGGTCGCGGTCAAAGCCACCGCGGTGCTCGCCTTGCCGTTCATGGTGTGGGTCTGGATGCGCCATCTCGGCGGAAACCGACTGCGGGCGTTCATGATTGCCACTGCGGCGTCGGTGGCGACATTCGTCGCGGTGTTCGCGGTGCTGTCCGGTATGGCCGGGGTCGGCCTCGGCTGGTTGACCGCACTGGCCGGTTCGGTTCGAATCATCAACTGGCTGACGATCCCGACCGCGGTGGCGAACCTGGCCAATGCGATCGGCGGGTTATTCATACCGGTCAACTTCTACGCGATCCTCGACGTCACCCGCACCGTCGGTATCGGTATCATCGGAGTGTCACTTCCCCTACTGTGGTGGCGTTTTCGGCATACCGACCGCGAGGCGCTGCAGGGGATCGCGTGGGCGATGCTCGTCGTCGTGCTGTTCGTGCCGGCCGCGCTGCCGTGGTACTACACCTGGCCGCTTGCGGTGGTGTCAGCGCTGGCTCAGTCGCGGTCCGCGATCGCCCTGATCGCGGGATCCTGCACCTGGATCATGATCATCTTCAAGCCCGACGGCGCGCACGGTATGTACTCCTGGCCGCACGTGCTACTGGCCACGGCGGGCGCGGTGGCGGCGTGGTACTGGCTGCGCCGCGAGAGGGATCCGAAGCCGGATCAGTACGCCATCGCCTGAGCCCGGCGCAGCACCTCACGGGCCTGATGGGCGTGCAGGGCATCGATCGGACGAGCGTTGGGAATAGTTTCGCGCACCCCGTCCCGGGACACCGTCAGCGACGGGTCGGCGGTGAACAACCAGCGCAGGATCTCGGTGTCCCGGTAGCCGCCGTCGCGCAACACCGCCAGCAGACCGGGAAGCGACTTGGTCACTTCCCCGGCCTCGGTGAAGAACAACTGCGGTACCACCATGATGCCGTTGCGGCGCACCGCCACCAGTTGGCCGTCCCGGAGGCGCTGATGCACTTTGGTCACCGGGATGCCGAGCAGGTCGGCCACCGTCGGCAGGTCGTAGACGGGCTCGTCGGGATCCAGGACATCATCGCCGGCGGGAATGGTGCTCACGGCAGCAAGTGTAGGACCGTGGCCGACCAGGACACGCGCGGTGTCAGCGGAGCATCGTCGTCACCGCCCGTCGACGACCCGCCGACTTAGGATCATCCGGTGAGGTCGGATCCGCTCGTCGGTGCGTTGCTCGACGGCAGATACCGCGTCGAGGCCAGGATTGCCTCCGGCGGGATGTCGACGGTCTATCGGGGACTCGACGTTCGCCTCGACCGGCCGGTTGCCCTGAAGGTGATGGACGCCCGCTACGCCGGCGACAAGGAGTTCCTCACCCGCTTCCATCGCGAGGCCCGGGCAATCGCGAGCCTGAAACATCCCGGCCTGGTGGCCATCTACGACCAGGGAAATGATCCCGCACACCCGTTCCTGGTCATGGAACTCATCGAGGGCGGAACCCTGCGCGAACTGCTTCGCGAACGGGGCCCGATGCCCCCGCATGCCGTCGTCGCAGTGTTGCGGCCCGTGCTCGGCGGACTCGGAGTCGCCCACCAAACCGGGCTGGTGCACCGCGATGTCAAACCGGAGAATGTGCTGATCTCTGATGACGGCGAGGTGAAACTCGTCGACTTCGGTCTGGTGCGCGCGATCGCCGAGGCGGGCGTCACCTCCACCAGCGTCATCCTCGGCACAGCCGCCTATCTGTCACCGGAGCAGGTCCTCGGCCACGAGACCGGACCATGCAGCGATGTGTATTCGGTCGGTGTCATGGCGTTCGAATTGCTCACCGGCACAGCACCTTTCACCGGCGACAGCGCCCTCGTGGTGGCCAATCAGCGCCTCGACCGCGACGTGCCGCCACCCAGTTCGGTGATCGATGGCGTTCCTGGCCAATTCGACGCCTTCATCGCTCGCGCGACGGCGCGCAATATCGACGACAGGTTCGCCGACGCCTCCGCCATGGGCGCCGAACTCGACGTGATCGCCGAGGAATTAGCCCTGCCGCAATTCCGAGTTCCGGCGCCACAGAATTCCGCGCAGCACGCGGCCGCCACCGTCGTTCACAGCCGGCGGCCCGATCGAGCACCGGCCGCGGGGCCACCGGTACGGACCCCGACTCGTCAGCTGACCCGCGGTCCGCGGCAGTGGCAAGCCGCCGCACCCAGCGACACCGGTGTCGACGATCACGACGAGATCGCCGAATATCTCTCCCCACCAAGGCAATTCGCCGGAATCGCCATCGAGGAGTTCGGCTGGGCGCGGCAGCGGTCACGCCGGCTGATGGCCTTCTGGGTGCTCACCGTCGGCGTGCTCACCGGACTGGTCGCCATCGCCGGGTGGACACTCGGGACCAACCTGGACGGACTACTCGGCCGCTGAAC
>JBAXIR010000264.1:0-2623 GCA_037138275.1 Mycobacteriaceae bacterium
AGGGGACGGGACATGCTCGAGGTATCCGAGGTCGGCAACAAGATCGGCAGGGACGAGTTCGAGGCGGCGATCCCCGATCTGCGGGTCGGGCTGATCAACGCCCAGTACGACCTGTTGAAGGCGGACTTCCCCGTGGTCATCTGGATCGCCGGCGACGATCGCCTGGCGGCCAACGAGTTGGTGAACCGACTCAACGAGTGGATGGACTCGCGGTACGCCGACACCCGGGTCTTCGCCGACACCACCGACGAGGAATCGCAACGGCCCCAACTGTGGCGATTGTGGCGGTCACTGCCGCCCAAAGGCCGCGCCGCATTCTTCGTCGGCGGCCTGATGCGGGCGGCCAGCCTGCGGGCCGAGGGCGAGATCGACGAACCCGACTTCTCCGTCTGGCTGCGCCATGTCTCCCAGATGCAGCACGCACTGGTGGCCGATGGCGCCCTGCTGGTGAAGTTCTTTCTGCACACGCCGGCGAAGGTGCAGAAGAAGAAACTCAAGGAAGCCGAGAAACACCCCGAGTCGGGCTGGCAGGTGGACCAGCGCGACTGGGCTGCTCTGGACTCGCTCGGTCCGGTGCTGCCGATCGCCGAACGCATTCTCCGCGAGACCAGCGGACCCGGTGCGCCATGGACCATCGTGGAATCCACCGACTCCCGCTATCGCGATCTCACCGTCGCCCGAACGATTCTGGCCGCACTGCAGGCCCGATTGGCCGAGGACTCCCGTTCACCCGGATGGTCACTGGCCGAATCGGTGTTCGGGGATCTCGGCGTCTCCGCCGACGTGCTGTCCGGGGTCGACCTCACCAAGACATTGGACAAAGCGGACTACCGCGCGAAACTGGCTAAACAACAGGGCCGTCTGCACCGGCTTGCACTCGAGGCGCGCAAGCGCGGGGTCAGCACCGTACTGGCCTTCGAGGGGTGGGATGCCGCGGGCAAGGGCGGGGTGATACGGCGGATCACCGGTGCCCTGGAGGCGGGTGACTACCGGGTGATCCCGGTGGCCGCGCCTACCGACGAGGAACGCCGATACCACTATCTCTGGCGGTTCTGGCGTGATCTGCCGCCGGCGGGCAGGTTCCTGATCTTCGACCGCACCTGGTACGGCCGGGTGCTGGTGGAGCGGGTGGAGGGCTTCGCCGCTCCCGCGGAATGGCAACGCGCGTACGACGAAATCAATGACTTCGAAAGCCAACTGGTCGAGCGCGGCTATCTGGTGGCGAAGTTCTGGCTGCACGTCTCACCGGAGGAACAACTCGCGCGTTTCCAGGCCCGCGAACAAACGGCCTACAAGGCGCACAAGATCACCGACGAGGATTACCGCAATCGCGAGAGGTGGGATGACTACGTCAAGGCCGTCGACCAGATGATCCTGCGCACCACCTCAGATTCCGCCCAATGGCATGTGATCGCTGCGAACGACAAACGACATGCCCGCGTTGCCACGCTCAAGGCGGTCAATGACGGTTTGGCCCGGGTGCTCCGGGAGACCTGAACCTCAGCCGGCCAGATATTCCTCGCCGCCGGACGGATATCCACCGCCGGTGGTGGTGATGTGCACATGGTCATAGTGGCCGTAACCGGAACCGCTCGCGCCACCGCCGGGCGTGTAATACGTGCCGCGCCAGATCACGTCCTGCACCCCGAACCGGCCGGCGTTGCGCATCGCGTACGCGAGGATCGAATCGCCGAGCGCAATGCCCTCGGCGCTACCCGGATTGGGAATCATGATGTCCAGTGCCAGTCCGTTGGGGTGCCATGGCTTGGAATCCGGCCGCACACCGATCATCGTGTGGATTTGCGGGAACGCCGCGCTGACGCTGCGTTCCACCAGGATTGTCTTGACCTGAAGACCGCGTTCGGAGGCAACTCCCGCCGGCAGCGATTGGGAACGCTGCTCCACATACGATGCCGGAGCCACGACCGCGTCCGCCGTCGCGTCCGTCGCCGCGACAAGATCAGCGTCGGGTAGGGCATCCGGCGCAGCGTCGAGGTTCAATTCCGGCTGCGCACCGGCGGCCATCTCCGTGCAGCACGCCAGTGCGTCGTCACCGGCCGGCGCTTCGACCTCGGATCCCGGATTAGCGCCGGCCCCGGCAGCGAACACCAGCGAGAGGGGGACTAGGGCAGTCGCTCCGAGTACCGACAGCTTCTTCCGAGTACGTGGTCCGGATTTGAACATCACGAAACCATAACGGAACCAGGTTACGGCGGTAGGTAGCGGCACGCGCGAAACCCCAGGAAGATCGCCAGACGTGACCGAGCTAACATTTTCTGCGCGAAAGGCCTCTAGCAGGCCAAACAGGTGTGGAGCTAAGGGGAATCGAACCCCTGACCTTCTCGATGCGAACGAGACGCGCTACCAACTGCGCTATAGCCCCCTGGTCGATAGCAGGCTACCGCACCCGCACGAGGCGAGACCTATTGGCCGGCCGCCCGCGGCAGGTCATAGCGACGGCTGTACGGCACCTCGTCGAGGTGCTCGAAGATCGGGTCCTCGTCGTCGATCTCGAGCACCGCCGTTCCGACGCGTTGGTACCGCGCTCCGAAATCATCGAAGTCGGCGCCGTCTCGTCGCCCAGACCCAGTCCTCCGCTCGGGCCGCGTACTCCGCTCGGGCC
>JBAXIR010000265.1:0-2585 GCA_037138275.1 Mycobacteriaceae bacterium
GGGCCCGCTAACTCAACGCCCGGTCCAGGTCGGCGAGCAGATCCTCGGTGCCTTCCAGTCCGACCGAGATGCGGACCACGGCGTCGCCCAGGCCGATAGCGGCCCGTCCTTCGGGGCCCATCGCACGGTGCGTGGTGGTCGCCGGGTGGGTGATCAGCGACTTGGAGTCGCCGAGGTTGTTGGAGATGTCGATGACACTCAGCTTGTCGAGTACCTCGAAGGCGCGCTGTTTACCCTGACCCTCCGGCGCCTCGAGTTCGAAGGTCACGACGGTGCCGCCGCCGGTCATCTGCCGCTTGGCCAGATCGTGCTGCGGATGGGAGGCCAGGAACGGGTAGCGCACCCAGCGCACGCTCGGATGGCCCTCCAGGAACTCCGCCACCCGTAGTGCCGAGGCGTTGCTGTAATTGACCCGAACCGACAGCGTCTCAAGGCCTTTCAGCAACACCCAGGCGTTGAATGGGCTCAGCGCCGGCCCGGTGTGGCGCATCAGCGTCTGCACCGGACCGTTGATGTACTCCTTATCGCCCAGGATCGCCCCGCCGAGGACGCGGCCCTGGCCGTCGATGTGCTTGGTGCCGGAGTAGATCACCACGTCGACGCCCAGTGGCAGGCCCTGCTGCAGCAGCGGAGTGGCGAAGATGTTGTCCAGCACCACCTTTGCCCCGGCGGCATGCGCCATCTCGGATACCGCGGCGATATCGACGAGGGACTGCATCGGATTCGACGGCGTCTCGAAGAAGACCGCCGCCGTGGGTTCGCTCAGTGCCTGCTCCCACTGGTCGAGGTCGGTGCCGTCGACGAAGACGGTCTCCACGCCCCAGCGCGGCAGGATCTCGTTGCACACCACGAAGCAGGAACCGAACAGGCTGCGGCCGGCGACCAATCGGTCACCCGCGCCCAGCAGTGCGCCCAGTCCGGTGAATACCGCGGACATTCCCGAGGACGTCGCGAAGCATGCCTCGGCGCCCTCGATCAGACGCAGTCGCTCCTCGAACATCGCGACGGTGGGATTTCCGTAGCGGGAGTAGACGAACCGGTCGATCTCACCCGTGAAGGCTTTCTCCGCCTCGGCGGCCGAGTCGTAGACATACCCCGACGTCAGATACAGCGCTTCGGCGGTCTCGTCAAAACCGGAGCGCAGCAGGCCGCCGCGCACACCGATGGTCTCCTGGCTCACCCCGTCCGGCAGTGGCGCCGGGATCCGCACCGAGGGCACACCGGTGTCGTCGGCGGTCATGACTGCTTCCAGGGCAGGCCCTCAGCACGCCACCCGGTGCCGCCCCGGTGGCCGTGCGCGTCGAGTTGACCCTCGAACCCGTCGAGCATGTTGTAGGACGGTGCGATACCGGCGGCGGTGGCGGCCTGCGCCGCGGGGATCGAGCGGTTACCGGATCGGCACAGGAAGATCACCGGGCGCTCCCCCGGCGTGACACCCGATGCGATCAGATCGTTGACGAAGTTCTCATTGTGGCCACGTGAAGTGTTCCACTCGACGAACACCACATCACGGCCCAGGGGCGTCAATTCGGGTACGCCGACGAACGTCCATTCGGCCTGGGTGCGACAGTCCACGAGCACCGCATCGACGTTTTCGCTCAGCAGTTTCCAGCTGTCCCGCGGGTTGATGTCTCCGGCGTAGCTCACGAAAGCGATTCTCCCATAGGGCCTATCTCGGCCCGGGTGAGCACACCTTCCACCGGTCGTTCTCCCGAACGAACGTCATGGGGCTGCTGATCTTCGCGTCCGGTGAGCGCTCGAAGTGGTACACCACCGTGGCGGTGGCTCGGTCACCGGTGACGGCAATCCCGGTCACGTCGTCGACGAACCGGGCGCCCTTGGCGGCCGCGGACTGCCGCTGATCGGCGAGGACCCCGGCCTCGGTGCCCTGCTCGCTGACGCAGGTGTAGGTGCGGAAGTCCGGGTAATCGCCACGCTGCAGGGCATCGTTCTGACCGACGGCCGCAACCCCGACGCCGCCCTCATCGGAGGCGCCGTCACCCCGGATCGTCCGCAGCAGACCTATTGCGATCAGCACGAACGCAACGACCGCCAGAGCGGTCAGGATCGGCAGCAGGCTTGGCCGGCTGTCGGCGGGATCCCTCTGTTGGCCGGCGTCTGTCATTGTGATCCTTCTATCACGGCGCCCGCGATCGCCCGTTCGGTCGGCGCGCAATTGCCTGCACCGGGAACCAATGTGGCCAGCGCCGCGGCAGTACAGGCCCGCCGCACTGCGCGATCCGGTCCATCATCCCAACTCGCAGCCAACACCCCGGCGAACACGTCGCCCGCGCCCGTGGTGTCGACCGCGTCCACGACTGGGGCCGGGACGTCGAATGAGCCCGCCGTGCCGATATAGGACGCGCCCCGGGATCCCCGCGTGATCACCAGGTGCGGGACCTGCCACTGCCAGTGGACGGCCTCTTCTTCGTTGACGACAACGACGTCCACGAATTGGGCCACCTCGGCCAGCGGTGCGACCTCGCTCGGAATCGGCGACGCATTGAGCATCACGGTGGTGCCCGACTGCCGCCCGAGTCGCGCGGCATCGAGCACGGTCGACAACGGTATCTCCAGTTGCATCA
>JBAXIR010000266.1:0-2561 GCA_037138275.1 Mycobacteriaceae bacterium
CGCCGTCGACGGTATTCCTGCTGTGCGCGCCGTCGGTCGATCCCGATGACATCTCCGTCACGCTGCGATCGCGGTGTCGGCATGTGGCGTTGGTGACGCCGTCGGTCGGGGCGATCGCCCGGGTTCTGATGGACACCGACGGACTAACCGAGGCTGAGGCACATCTGGCGGCGTCGGTCAGCGGCGGCCACGTTGGCCGGGCACGCCGGCTGGCGACCGACCCCGAGGCCCGGGAACGCCGTATGCGCGCGTTGGGCGTGGCGCGGGCCGCCGCGATGCCGAAGCGGGCTTACGCGGCCGTCGATGAGTTGGTCGCCGCCGCCGAGGCCGAGTCGCACGCACTCACCGTCGGCCGCGACGAAGCCGAGTCCGACGAACTGCTGACCGCTTTGGGCGCCGGCGGTACCGGCAAGGGCACCGTGGGGGCCACCCGCGGTACGGCAGGTGCGATCAAAGACCTTGAGAGGCGGCAGAAATCGCGGCAGACGCGTGCCTCGCGAGATGCCCTTGATCGTGCCCTGATTGACCTCGCCACCTATTTGCGCGACGCCATGATGGTGTCCGGGGGAGCGGGCGGGGTGACCGCCAGTCACCCCGATATGACTGCGGACGCAGCCCGACTTGCGGCCCATGCCTCCCCGGATCGGCTGCTGCGTTGTATCGAAGCGGTGCTTACCTGCCGCACCGCGTTGGCGATGAACGTCAAGCCGAAATTCGCCGTGGGTGCCATGGTCGCCACCATGGGTCAGGCATTGCGCCCCGGCGGGTAGACTTTGGCCTCGGCTCGGACGAATAGCTCTTCGAATAAGCGCTCATCGTCGGCCACGCCGCCTTAGCTCAGTCGGTAGAGCGATTCACTCGTAATGAATAGGTCAGGAGTTCGATTCTCCTAGGCGGCTCCATCGTTGCAGTTCAGGGGTAGTTTTGCAGCCCTGCCGACATCGGAGTTCAGAGGCAGATTCTTACTGGCACTGCGGCGGGACGCCGCATTGACGCTGTCGATCGGAAATTGGTAGCCGCTGCAGAAAGAGCGTGCGAGGATACCCTTGGTTGGGGAGCTTGGCGGCAGCACTCGATCGGTCTGGCCGTCCTCAGTGGGTGTTCCTCCCATGTTGGGGGGATCCGTTGGCGGCACGACGTCGAGGAACCGATACATCGCGGTGGACTGCCGTCGGCCACTCCTTGCCCCGCTCGGCGGCGGCTTTCGCGCAGCGGATCCTCGCCGCGCTCCTTACCGCGGTGGTGCTCGTCGGCCTGATCACGGTGTCCGGCGTCGAGGCCGCGACAAGGACCTCCGCCAGTCTCCGAAGCGCGGCCAGTGGCGCGATAGCCCTCCTGAGCGAGCAGGTGGCGCTGGTCATGAGTGGGACCTTTGAACCGGTGGTCACGCCTACCTGGATCGCGCAGGTGATCGAAAACATGGTGAACCCGGCGCTCGGTGGGGGTTATACCGGCGAGGAGATGACCACCCCGGAGGAATTCTGGCCGGTGTCGGGGCTGTTTGACATGACGTTCAACAAGTCCATCAAGGCGGGGTCCGAACTGCTCGACGCCCGCGTCCAGGAGAAGTTGCAGAGCAGTCCGCAAACACCCCTCGCGGTGTTCGGGTACTCCCAGAGCGCCCTCATCGCCGCGGTGGAGAAGCGAACGCTGGCAACCGATTACGCCAACAGTGACATCGTCGCGCCGGTGTCGTTCATCCTGATGGGAAACCCGTACCGACCCAATGGTGGGTTCCTGTCGCGCATTCCCCTGATGGCTCGCGTGCTCACCTTGTCGACGCATATGACATCTACCCCGACGGACACACCGTTGCCGACTGTTGACATAGCGCGGCAGTACGACGTGTGGGCGGACTTCCCCACGTATCCGTTGAATCTGCTTTCCGACATCAACTCTTTGTTCGGCGTGATCAACCACTGGTATCTCCCGGAGTCGGTGAATCCGCTCCTGAAGGGTCTCGTCCCGACGGTGTCGATTGATCCGGCGAGTCCGGACTACCTGCCCACCACCACGGTGGCGAGCTATGGGGACACCACCTACTACTTCATCCCCTCGAAGAACCTGCCGATGTTCTATCCGCTGCGGTGGATCGGCCTGGGCCCGGTGGTGGATGTGTTCGAGCCGCTCGTTCGGGTGTTCGTCGAGCTGGGCTACGACCGGTCTCTGCCGGCTGGGCAGGTGGTGCGGGCGCGGCTGCTTCCCGGCCTGAACAACCTCACCGTCGACAACGCGCGCACGTTCGTCTCCGACATTCGGTCCGCGGTCGCTCAGGGCGGGCAGGCGCTGGTGGATCTGTTCTGCCCGCCGAGTGCGCCGGACCCGGCGCCCACACCGGTCCCTCTTTCGGTGCCGTACGCGACGGCGTCCCCCGCGTCGGTGCACCGTTTCACTACCGTCGTCGCCCGCCGAGCCGCAGTGGATGTCGCCGCGGCCGCTCCGGTACGCGCGAGCGTCTTGGCCGCCGTCAGATCCGCCGAACCTCGCCCCCTCGTCGGCGCCAGCCGTGGCACGCGTCGAGACACCGACACCTCCGCGGCCGGAACCTCCGGCACCAGAAC
>JBAXIR010000267.1:0-2508 GCA_037138275.1 Mycobacteriaceae bacterium
GCCTCGCGTCTGCTCGCGCTAGGGCGCGCGCAGATAGTCCAACTGCGCGCGCACCGATTTTTCGGCTGCGTCCCATAGCTTTTCGTCGACATCGGTATAGACGTGCTCGACCACCTGCCGTGCGGTGGCATCCTCACCGAGACTCTGCGCCGCAAGCCGGACCTGTTCGAGTCGCTCGTGCCGGTGGGCCAGATACATCGCCGCGACCGCGCTCAGATCGTCAAGCTCAGGTCCGTGCCCGGGCAGGACGGCACGCCGGCCCAACCCCTGGAGTCGGCGCAACGATTCCAGATAATCAGCCAGGTTTCCGTCCTCATCGTCAATGACGGTGGTGCCACGGCCGAGGACAGTATCGGCGGTTAACACCGCGTCATCGAGAACGAAGCTCACCGAGTCCGAGGTGTGGCCGGGTGTGGCCAGCACGGTAATCCGCAGGCCCGCCGCATCGATCACTTCCCCGTCGCTCAAGTGACCACCCATACCGCGCAGGAATCCGCTGCCTACCGAGCGCACTGTGGCGCCGGTGGCTGCGACGATCTTGTCGATGCCATCGGTGTGATCGCCGTGGCGATGGCTGATCAACACCAGCGGGATTCGGCCCAGCGCGGCCAGTCGATCGATGTGGTCATCCTGATCCGGTCCGGGATCGACGAGAACGATCTCTTCGCTGCGCGGTCCGCGAAGCACCCAGGTGTTGGTGCCCTCCAACGTCATCGCGCCAGGGTTATCGCAGAGCAGGACCGAGGCCGTCGCGGTGACCGGCCGCAGGACGCCGTAGGCCGGCGCGGACGAGGTCACTTCACCTCGACGATGAGCTCAACTTCCACTGGTGCGTCTAACGGCAACTCCGCGACCCCCACCGCGGAGCGGGCATGCGCACCGGCGTCGCCGAACACCTCACCCAGAAACTCCGAAGCTCCGTTGACCACGGCGGGCTGACCGTTGAAACCGGGTGCCGAGGCGACGAAGCCCACCACCTTGACGACCCGAACCACCGCGTCAATTCCCACCAGTGCGTCGATTGCGGCAAGTGCGTTCAACGCACACGTGCGGGCAGCGATCTTGCCTTCTTCGGGCGAAACCTCTGCTCCGACCTTCCCGGTGTGAGTCATCTCGCCGGCCTGCATCGGCAACTGGCCGGAGGTGTAGACCAGATTGCCGGTGCGCGCCGCGGGAACGTAGGCGGCCAAGGGCTTGACCACGGCGGGCAGCACGATGTCGATCTCGGCGAGCCGGGCCGAAATCGTCACTTCGGTCTCTTCAGGTAGGCAACATGCTGCTCGCCCGTTGGGCCATTGAGCACCGCGACCAACTCCCAGCCGTCGGCGCCCCACTGGTCAAGGATCTGCTTGGTTGCGTGTGTCAGCAGCGGGATCGTCGCGTATTCCCAGATGGTTGGTTGGCTCATAGCCAAAGCCTATCCTCCGGCCTGAATCGGGTCAGGGCCGCTCCGCTTGGTTAGCATGAGGAGGTGGCAACCAAAACGAGTGACAGCAGCGCAGTCGGATGGCCTGCCCGATTGACCGAGGCCCGACTGCATATCGTCACCGGGAAGGGCGGCACCGGGAAGACCACCGTAGCGGCCGCACTGGCGTTGACCCTCGCTGCCGGTGGCCGCAAGGTACTGCTGGTGGAAGTCGAAGGGCGCCAAGGGATTGCGCAACTCTTCGACGTTCCGCCCCTTCCATACGAAGAGTCCAAAATCGCCACGGCCGACGGCGGCGGGCATGTCAACGCCCTGGCCATCGATATCGAGGCCGCGTTCCTCGAATACCTCGACATGTTTTACAACCTCGGAATCGCCGGCCGCGCCATGCGCCGGATCGGAGCCATCGAGTTCGCCACGACGATCGCACCCGGACTTCGCGACGTGCTGCTGACCGGCAAGGTCAAGGAAGCCGTGGTTCGGTTGGGTGCCGACAAAAGACCCGCGTACGACGCCATCGTGGTGGACGCTCCGCCGACCGGCCGTATCGCGCGGTTCCTTGACGTCACCAGAGCGGTGTCAGATCTTGCCACCGGCGGTCCCGTGCACAACCAGGCCGAGAGCGTGGTGCGCCTTTTGCACTCCGAGCAGACCGCGATCCACCTGGTCACCCTGTTGGAGGCGCTCCCCGTCCAGGAGACTATCGAGGCGATCGAAGAACTCAAGAGCCTCGACCTGCCGATCGGCAGCGTGATCGTCAACCGCAATATCCCGCCGTTTCTACCGACCCGCGATCTGGCTAAGGCCGCCAAGGGTCAGATTGACGCCGACGCCGTACGGGCCGGCCTCTCCCGTGCGGGCATCACGTTGTCCGATCCGGACTTCGCGGGTCTGCTCACCGAGACGATCGAACACGCCACCAGGATCAGCGCGAACTCCGAGAGTTCCCGAGAACTGGACAAACTCTCGGTGGCGCGACTGGAGCTACCGACCACCGCCGACGGCGTGGACCTGGGCAGCCTCTACGAGTTGGCCGAAGTCCTAGCCCAGCAAGGCGTCCGATGAGCGCAGCGAAGAGGACA
>JBAXIR010000268.1:0-2505 GCA_037138275.1 Mycobacteriaceae bacterium
CGTCGGTGTCCGAGCCGACAGCCGCAGCGTCGGTGTCCGAGCCGACAGTCGCAGCGTCGGCGGGATCGCCGTGCACCTCGTCTCCTCCTGGTTGGGCGTCGCGGGTCCTACACTGACGTGCTCAAGGTACCTGGGATGAGGAGACGCGGTGGTGGACGGTTCTGGCCCCTCGCTGCGGCAGGTGGGGGAGTTCGCCGTGATCGACCGGCTGATCACCGGACGACCCAGATCCGCCGGTGTCGGGGTCGGACCCGGTGATGACGCCGCCGTGGTGGATGCCCCCGACGCGCACGTCGTCGTCAGCACCGACATGCTGGTCGAAGGTCGCCACTTTCGCCTGGACTGGTCGACCCCGCATGATGTCGGCCGAAAGGCAATCGCACAGAACGCCGCCGATATCGAGGCGATGGGTGCGCGCCCGACCGCATTCGTCGTCGGCTTCGGGGCTCCGACGACCACCTCGGCGGCGCGGGTGGCCGAACTCGGTGAGGGTTTGTGGGCCCAAGCCGGCGCGCTCGGTGTGGGGATCGTCGGCGGAGACCTGGTCGCGTGTCCGCAGTGGGTGGTCTCAGTGACCGCGCTGGGCGATATGGGCGGCCGCGCGCCGGTGCTGCGCAGTGGCGCGCGCGCGGGATCGGTGGTCGCGGTGGTCGGCGAACTGGGGTATTCGGCAGCCGGATTTGCGCTGTGGCGCAACGGGATTGACGACTTCGAGGATCTGCGGCTCCGGCATCTGGTGCCGCAGCCGCCGTACGGCCAGGGCCGGGCCGCGGCCGACGCCGGGGCATGCGCCATGACTGATGTCTCCGACGGTCTGGTGGCCGATCTCGGTCACCTGGCTATTGCCTCCGGCGTCGTCATCGACCTTGACGGCCGGGCACTGCGGGCCGACGTCGAGGCGGTGACCCCGGCCGCACTGGCCGCCGGGGTCGACCCGTGGGCACTGGTTCTCGGTGGCGGTGAGGACCACGCCCTGGTGGCGTGTTTCGCCGATGCGCCGCCACCGGGTTGGCGGGTGATCGGGTCGGTCCGTGACGGCGCCGCTCAGGTGCTTCTTGACGGGGCGGCATGGGCCGGATCGGCGGGTTGGCAGTCCTTCGACTGAAACGGTGACGGTCGGACCGATAGGTTGACCTGCGTGACTGCCCAGCCGCTGAGCGAACTCATCGAGGCCGGCTGGGCGCATGCGCTGGCGCCGGTGGCCGAACAGGTCGCCCAGCTGGGCGAGTTCCTGCGCGCCGAGATCAGCGCGGGTCGCGGTTACCTTCCTGCGGGCCCGGATGTGTTGCGCGCCTTTACATTTCCCTTCGCCAGCGTCCGCGTCCTGATCGTCGGCCAGGACCCCTACCCGACGCCGGGGCACGCGGTGGGATTGAGTTTCTCGGTGGCCCCGGATACCCGTCCGCTGCCGCGCAGTCTGTCCAATATCGTCACCGAATATTGTGCCGACCTCGGTTACCCGGTGCCCGCCAACGGTGATCTGATGCCGTGGGCACAGCGCGGTGTCATGCTGCTCAACCGGGTACTGACGGTGCGGGCGGGCACCCCGGCCTCGCATCGGGGCAAAGGCTGGGAAGCGGTCACCGAGTGCGCGATCCGGGCACTGGTGGCCCGCGACGAACCAATGGTGGCGATCCTGTGGGGCCGCGACGCAGCCACGCTCGCACCGATGCTGTCCGATGGCGGGTGCTCGGTGATCGAGTCAGCGCATCCCTCGCCGTTGTCGGCGAGCCGGGGATTCTTCGGGTCTCGACCGTTCAGCAGGGCCAACGACATGCTCGCTGCTGCGGGCGCCGAACCGATCGATTGGCGGTTGCCCTAGCCGCGGGTGACCTTGCCGGCTTTCAGGCAGGACGTGCAGACGTTGACGCGGTGCTTGTTGCCGCCGGGGCGGTCGGTCGCGCGCACGGTCTGGATGTTGGGATTCCAGCGCCGGTTGGTCCGGCGATGCGAATGCGACACCGCCTTGCCGAAGCCGGGGCCCTTACCGCAGACATCGCACACGGCAGCCATATCGAACTCCTCAGATCTGATCGGGGGGCCAACAACCGCCCAGGCGGGTGACCCGACAACCTGCTCAGGATACCGGCGCGGTAGCTCAGACGCCAAAACGGGTGTCCCAACGGTGTCGGCCTGACCTCGGCTGTCGCCTGATCTGGCTAGGCTGTCGCCCAAAGTGCAGCGTGTCAGGGATGTGGAGGAGGTGTCGATGCCGGACCGCCGGCTGGATGCATCTGCCCTGCATGACTGGGCCCATACCGCAGTGGGTGACCTGCTCCGCCACACCGACGAGATCAACCGGCTCAACGTTTTCCCGGTGGCAGACTCCGACACCGGCACCAACATGCTGTTCACCATGCGTTCGGCGCTGGCCGAGGCCGGCCCGGCCGTCGCGACCGGCGACGTCGCGACCGTGGCCGCGGCACTGTCGCAGGGCGGTTTGGACGGCGCGCGGGGCAACTCCGGGGTGATCCTGTCGCAGATTCTGCGCGCACTGGCCGAGGT
>JBAXIR010000269.1:0-2504 GCA_037138275.1 Mycobacteriaceae bacterium
TCGTGCGGCGGAACACCCTGGCCTTAGCGAGCTCCAATGCTGTTGCGCCACAGGTTACTTCGTCGGCAGCGGTGACTAGTGGCAGCCTCACCGTGGATCCGACGGTGATCATCGACGACGGCATCATCCAGGGCAATCTGCAAGCCGTTAGCACCCGTTCAGGGGTGACCCTCACCTACAAACTCGTCGGCGACAGCTGCGGAGGTAACTGCAGCCTGGGTGACATCGGCGGCAAGATCAGCTTGGGCACCGTCCCGAACGCCTCTGTAGATGTCCAGGCGCAGAGCTACACGATCCTGCCCTACGCGAACTGGAATTTGGCTACCGGCGCAGGCAAGGGCGTCCAGAACTTTGGCGTACGGGTCAGCGAAGTCACCGGGTTCGACTCGTTCCTCACCGGCATCCCGCTCGTCGGATTGGTGGCCGCGCCGGTCATCAACCTGCTCCAAACTCTGCCACTGATCAGCGATCTGCTGGCACCCATCATCGGCGCATCGGTGTTGGTGACCATTAGCCCCAACGTCGAAACTCTGGCGCCCGCGGACACCCCGGTGGCCTACACCTACACGGTCACCTCATTCGACGGCGTCGGGATCAGCACCAACTTCTTCCCGGCGGCCGGCCTTGGGGCCAGCGACGTAGCGCCGACCACGATCAGCATGCCGGGCCTGGCCAGCGCCGGCCAGTCCAATCCGTACGCGGAGTTCGGCATTGGCGGCGAGACGCTCGGCGTCAGGCCCCTCCGCGGCGCCGGCTACAACGTGGTCACAGTGACCCCGCGCGGTGAGTTCAACTCCGGCGGAATCCTGCAATTGGATAACCCGTTCTACGAAGGCCGCGACGTCTCCGCGGTTGTCGACTTCATCGCCGAGAAGACCCCGGCGGAACTCGTCGCCGGCGATCCCAAGGTCGGCATGGTGGGCGGCTCCTACGGCGGCGGCATCCAGTTGACCGCAGCCGCCACGGATCCGCGAATCGACGCGATCGTTCCCGATATCGCGTGGAATTCGCTGAACTCCTCGCTGTACCCGGACAACACCTTTAAGACGGCGTACGGATCCCTGCTGTACCTGTCCCTGCTGACTACCGGTGCCCGGGTCAACACCCTGATCCCGCGCGCGATCCTCACTGGTGATCTGCTCGGGTGGATCACTGAGACAGCGCAGGCGGTACTGGCTAGTAGCGGCCCGACCGCACTGCTCGCCCAACTGAAGGCACCGACGCTTCTTACCCAGGGCATCGTGGACGTTCTGTTCCCTCTGCAGCAGTCGCTCATCAGCGCGCAGAGCATCCTCGAGAACCCCTTCGCACCGGACACCAAGGTGATCTGGTTCTGCGGTGGACACGGCGTGTGCAACGACATCGTGGGACCGGACCAGGTGTCGACCCTGCTGGATTCCGGGCTGGCCTGGTTGGACACGTACGTAGCAGGCGACGGTTCGCCTGCCGACGCCATTCCGAACTTCCAGTGGTTTGACCAATTCGGCAAGCACTACGAGTCGGATCTGCTTCCTTACCAGGACGATTTCAATGACCTTGCGGACATCACCGAAAGCTCCGACGGCGGACTGCTCCCCGTCGTTCCCCTCATTGGCGGGTCAAACGGGCTGAGCGGCCTGCCGTACTCGCTCGGCGGCGGCGCCCCGGCGAGCAACGCGATCAACGTTGAGATCGCAGTACCCGAGGACACCCAGGTCGTCGGTGCCCCCACCGTCACCTTCACCTATCAGGGACTCGGCACCACCCGGGCGGTGTACGCCCAAGTGGTGGACAACAGCACCGGCCGGGTACTCGGCAACATCGTCACTCCGTTGCCGGTCACACTCGACGGCCGAGAGCACACGGGCACCTTCGAGCTCTCCGACATCGTCTACACCTACGGCGGTTTGAGCAATCCGGGTTCGCTGACGGTGCAGATCACCAGTTCGGCGACGGCCTTCGAGAACCTCACTTCGTTCGGGTTGATGAATATCTCGAACGTCACCGTGACGATGCCGAACCGGACATCGTCGACACCGATAGTGGTGCCGGTCTAACCGGCGGCCCCATCGCAGCCCTGCGGGGCTAACTGCTGACGTCGGATCAGCGCGGCAGTCGGTGACGGCTCTTGCCGGTGGGTCGCTTGTTACGAAGGACGCCGCCAGCAGTCTCCGGGGCATCAGCGGCGGCGGTGGGTTCGTCCTCTATTCGGGCAGCCTCGATCTCGGTGGCTTCGGTGTCGATGACGTCGGGTTCGACATCGCTGACCTCTAACGCGCTATCAGTCGCCGTTGCGCCATCCTCGGACGATTCCTCTGTGGCGTCGTCGACGGTCTCCTCTGCGGCCTCGTCCACGTTCTCATCGGGAGCCATCGACCGCTCCGCCGCAGTGACCTCATCGCTGGTCTTACTGCCGCGCTTGCGGGTCCGCTCTTTGACCTTCTTCTCCTTCGGAGGCTTCGGAGGTTTTGCGGGTTTCTCTGCAGCGGGCGGCTTTTCGGCCACGGCCGACAAGTAGTAGGCCG
>JBAXIR010000270.1:0-2474 GCA_037138275.1 Mycobacteriaceae bacterium
TCTATTGTGGTCGGATGCGCCCACCCCGCACCGGTATCCGTCTGCTGACCGCGGCATGTGTTGCGATGGTGCTCGGCGCCTGCGGAACAGCCATCCAGGGCAACCCGGTCTCGGTGTTCTCCGATCCATTCAAGGTGGCCGGCTTGGAAGCGGTCGACGGGCCCACCGGATTGCGTCCGAACGCCAAGGCGGAGTCCCGCGACGTCACCGACACCGACGGCGGCCAGGTCGACGAACTCGCCGGCCAATCGGTCAGCGATCTCGAGGAGTTCTGGAAGTTCGCCTATCCGGACACCTTCGACGGTGAATTGGAACCCGTCAAAGAACTCGTCTCCTGGGATTCCGACGCCCCCGACGGGAGGTTCTGCGGCGAGACCACCGAGGGTCTGGTCAACGCTGCCTTCTGCGAGGAGGACAACACGATCGGCTGGGACCGCGCCGTGTTGATGCCGTCATTGCGACAAGCCAACGGTGATATGGCGATCACGATGGTGCTCGCCCACGAGTACGGCCACGCGATCCAGAAGATGGCCACGCTCAACCCGAAGGGTGTGCCGTCACTGGTGGCCGAACAACAGGCCGACTGTTTTTCCGGGGTGTATCTTCGCTGGGTCGCGGAGGGTAAGTCACCCCGGTTCACGCTGAACACCGGCGAGGGTTTGAATAACCTTCTGGCGGCGATGATCTCGTTCCGCGATCCCCTGCTCAGCCAAAACGATTATTCCGACGGAGACGAGCACGGTTCGGCTTTCGAACGCGTCTCCGCGTTCCAATTCGGGTTCACCGACGGCGCATCGGCCTGCGCGGCGATAAACCTGCCGGAGATCAAGGAGCGCCGCGGCGAGTTGCCGGTGGCCCTGCCGTCGGATCAGACCGGAGAGTTACCGGTGACCGAGGCCTCCGTCCGGTCACTGATCGACGCGATGAACATCATTTTCACGCCAAAGAACCCGCCGCAGTTGACCTTTGACCCCTCCTCGGCATCAACCTGCCCGGATGCGCGGCCCAGTCCGCCGGCCTCCTACTGCCCGGCCGCCAACACCATCGTCGTCGACCTCCCCGGCCTGCAGGCCATCGGCGCGACCTCCGAGGGCCTGGGGGGCCCGGCCCTGCAGGGTGACAACACCGCCTACTCGGCGCTGATGTCGCGCTACATGATGGCCTGGCAGCACGAGCACGGCGGCCTAGTTCTCGACGATGCCGAAGCGGGCCTTCGGACCGCCTGTCTGACCGGGGTGGCGACCAGCATGCTGTCCGAGAACATCACCACTTCCGACGGCAAAACCGTGGCACTCACCGCGGGCGATATCGACGAGGCAGTGTCGGGTCTGCTGACCAACGGCCTGGTGGCCGGCGATGTCAACGGCGAATCGGTGCCGGCCGGGTTCTCCCGCATCGACGCCTTCCGGGTCGGAGTACTCGGCGATACCGATCGCTGCATCAAGCGGTTCCCCTGACGCACTACACCGCCTTGGTGGCGCCGTACCAGGACAGGATCGTTTCGCGCTCATCGGTGGACCTGGCCAGGATGGCGTAGGACCGGATGAACGACTCGCCTACGCAGCCGTCGATCTTGACTCGGAAGTTCCGGATCGACACCCGCGGCGCATCGCCGACGAACGGCTTCTTGGTGACCGGGACGGTGTTGACGATTCCCGGCTTGAGAGCGACGGTGACGTTGCCGCCACCGGTGATACCGGCATTCGGAATCGGGATCAGGCTTCCATCAAACCCGATGACCCCGAGCGACGCATTGGCACCGAGATTGGCGCCCAGCAGAACACCGGGGCCGGTTCCCATGTCGATACCGCAGCCGATCTGATAACCCACCTCGAGCACGCCCTTGGGTGCGGCGGATCCCGTGATCGATCCACGGAACACACCGCCGACGACGTACTCCCGGGTGGAGATTGCGGTGGTCAGCGGTGGGACGGGCATCTGGATCTCATCGCTGGCCGAGATTGTCAGAGTGACGCCATCAGTCGCTTTCAGCGTCGCGGGCGGGCCCGAGACCACTGTGCCGTCATCGATCGGCGGCGCACCATCGATCGGCGGGGGGCCGGCCGGTCCGGGATCGACGGCTGCGGCGGCGATCGGTGTTGCCCCGTCCGGATTGGCGGGGTCTGGATCGGCCGAGGCGGCCGCAGGCGCCAGAAATGCCGCTACTGATGCCAGCGCCGCAGCGGCCCGCATCGCGGATGTGCCCATCCTCAAACCGCCATCGTCACGCCGTACCAGGACACGATGTCCTCGACCTCGGCCGTCGAGCTGGACAACGTCGCATAGGAGCGGATGAACGACTCGCCCACACAGCCGTCGATCTTGACCCGCAAGTCGCCGACCTCCACCTCAGGAGCGGTGCCCTTGTAGGACTTCTTAGCCACGGGGACGGTGTTACTGATACCAGGCTTGAGGGTGACGCCCACTTGCCCGGTGATGAGAGCGGCACCGCCGGCGAGGCCGACGGCGGCGAA
>JBAXIR010000271.1:0-2446 GCA_037138275.1 Mycobacteriaceae bacterium
TGAGGCCGGGGGTGGTCAAGCCGGGTGCGGTGAGGCCGGGGGTGGTCAAGCCGGGCGTGGTGAGACCCGGGCTGGTCAGTGATGGAGTTGTCAGCATCGGGGCCAACGGTCCGCTCTGCACCGGCTGGGCACCGGCCGGACTCAGTCCGGTCGGCAGTGGTGGCAGGTTGATGCCGAACTGCGACAGGCCCTGCTGCAATGCAGACAGAATTTCGTTGGGCAGGTCGGTGACGACGGCCGCCCGAGTGAATTCGCGTTGCTCGGGCGCTGGGTGAGAGGACAGCGTGATAACGCCAATCACTGCGAAGGGGGTTGCGACGGCCATGGCACCGACCGCGCTCATGGCTGTCGAGATTTTGCGTCGACGACGGTTCGGCACGGGAGTCTCCTTCAATCTGGACTATGTCGAAACCGGCCCTGCGCCGGCTCCGAAGCTAACGTATGTGATGTTACGTCTGAGGTTGATGAGACTGGAGTGACGATGCTGAATCGTGAGCCAATCGCGACATTGAGCCCTTTCGCCTCGCGGACAATTTCGTCCCGCGACGCCGGCCTTCGCGGTGGGGTCAGTGCCGTCCGGTTCCGATAACCTAGGCGTCAATGACCTCCAACGACCTCATCGTTGTCGGATCCGGATTCTTCGGTCTGACGATCGCCGAACGCGTGGCCACTCAACTGGGCAAGCGGGTGCTGGTCATCGAAAAGCGCGGCCATATCGGCGGCAACGCCTACTCCGAAGCCGAACCGCAGACCGGTATCGAGGTCCACCGATACGGCGCCCACCTGTTCCACACCTCCAACACCCGGGTGTGGGATTACGCACGTCAGTTCACCGAATTCACCGATTATCAGCACCGGGTGTTCGCCATGCACGGCGGGCAGGCCTATCAGTTTCCGATGGGGCTGGGTTTGGTGGCACAGTTCTTCGGCCGGTACTACAGCCCGAACGAAGCACGTGTGCTGATCGCTGAGCAGGCCGCCGAGATCGATACCGCGGACGCACAAAATCTGGAAGAGAAGGCGATCTCGCTCATCGGCCGACCACTCTATGAGGCATTCGTCAAGGGATACACCTCCAAGCAGTGGCAGACCGACCCCAAGGAACTGCCCGCGTCGATCATCAACCGGCTACCGGTGCGGTACACCTTCGACAACCGCTATTTCAACGACACCTATGAGGGCTTACCAGTCGACGGATACACCGCGTGGCTGACGAAGATGGCCGCGGACGAACGTATTGAAGTACGCCTCGACACCGATTGGTTCGACGTGCGCGACCAGTTGCGGGCCGACTCCCCGGCGGCGCCGGTTGTCTACACCGGTCCGTTGGACCGCTACTTCGATTACGCCGCAGGACGCCTAGGCTGGCGCACCCTGGACTTCGAACTCGAGGTTCTACCGTGCGCGGACTACCAGGGCACTCCGGTGATGAACTACAACGACCAGGACGTGCCGTTCACCCGCATCCACGAGTTCCGCCATTTTCATCCCGAGCGCGACTACCCGGACGACAAGACGGTCATCATGCGCGAGTACTCCCGCTTCGCCGACGCCGAGGACGAGCCTTACTATCCGATCAATACCGATGCCGACCGGGAAGTGCTGGCCGCCTATCGACACCGCGCCCGGGCGGAGACCTCCGCGGCGAACGTGTTATTCGGGGGCAGGCTGGGTACCTACCAGTACCTGGACATGCACATGGCCATCGCGAGCGCATTGAACATGTACGACAACCTCCTTGTGCCTCATCTGCGCGATGGTGCGCCGTTGATGGCCGACGGTGCCGACGAAAGCAGTACAGCATGAGCGAAATTCCATCCGGACCCATTGCGGCGGGTGAAACCCGAGCCGTAAGCCTGCTGTCGCGGGTGATCCTGCCGCGCCCCGGTGAACCACTCGACGTGCGAAAGCTCTATATCGAGGAGTCGGAGACGAACGCGCGCCGGTCGCACGCGGCCAGCCGTACCGATTTGCAGATCGCCGCCGAGTCCGAGGTGTCCTTTGCCACCTACTTCAACGCATTTCCGGCCAGCTACTGGCGGCGCTGGTCGACTTTGGAATCAGTAGTGCTTCGGGTCGAGTTGACCGGTGCTGCCCGGGTGGATGTGTACCGGTCAAAAGCCACCGGGGCGCGCATTAGCGTCGGTGGCGGTGCGGTCGCCAGCACCGACGAATCCAGCTTGGCCGCAACGGAGTTCGAAATCGGACTCGAGCCGTTCGAGGATGGCGGCTGGATCTGGTTCGACATCACCACCGATACCGAGTGCACCATGCACAGTGCAGGCTGGTACGCGCCGCGGACGGCGCCCGGTCGGGCCAATATCGCCGTTGGGATCCCTACCTTCAACCGGCCGGCCGATTGTGTCAACGCGTTGCATGCGCTGACGTCGGACCCGCTGGTGGACGAGGTGATCGGCTCGGTGATCGTCGTCGACCAGGGAACCGA
>JBAXIR010000272.1:0-2441 GCA_037138275.1 Mycobacteriaceae bacterium
GAACGGGCGGCATTGGTTGTACTCAGGCCCTAATGTTCCATCCGTGAATCGACTCGATCGTTTCTTCGAGATCACCACCCGAGGATCGACCGTCGGTGCGGAGGTTCGTGGCGGCGTCGTCACCTTCATCGCGATGGCCTACATCATCGTGCTGAACCCGATCATCCTGGCCGGGCCCAAGGACATCGCCGGCAACCAATTGGGGTTCGCGCAAGTGTCGTCCGTGACAGCCCTGACCGCCGGGGTGATGACGATCCTGTTCGGCGTCATCGCGCGACTGCCGTTCGCGTTCGCTACGGGACTGGGTATCAACTCGTTCCTGGCGACGTCGGTGATCGGAACGCTCACCTGGCCGGAGGCGATGGGCCTGGTGGTGATCAACGGCCTGGTGATCGTCGCACTGGCGGTCTCCGGGCTGCGGCGGCTGGTGTTCGACGCTGTGCCCATGGAACTCAAGCTGGCGATCACCGCCGGCATCGGACTGTTCATTCTGTTCATCGGTCTGGTGGACGCAGGTTTTATCTCCTCCACCGGATTTCCCTCTCCCCCAGTCGGATTGGGCAGCAGGGGCCAAGGTTTCATCACCTCGGTTCCGACACTGATATTCGTCTTCACCCTGCTGCTGACCGCGATCCTGGTCGCGCGCAAAGTTCGTGGCGGCATCCTGATCGGACTCTTCACCGGGACCGTCGTCGCGGTCGCGGTCGAGGCAATCTGGCACCTGGGATCGGCAGTCGACCGCCCGGGCGGCTGGGGGTTGTCGGTACCGCGGCTGTCCGGGTCCCCGTTCGCGATACCGGATCTGTCGCTCGTGGGCGCGTTCAGCTTCGCCAGTTTCGGTCGCATCGGTGCCCTGGCGGCGATCGTGCTGGTGTTCACCCTGGTCTTCGCGAACTTCTTCGACGCCCTGGGCACCTTCACCGGGCTCTCGCGTGAAGCCCGACTGTCCGATGCAACCGGCACGTTCCCGCGCCTTCGCTCCGCGCTGATCGTCGAGGGCGTCGGCGCGGTGGCCGGCGGAGCGACGTCGTCGTCGTCGAACACGGTGTTCATCGAGTCCGGCGCCGGCATCGAGGAGGGCGCCCGCACCGGTCTGGCCAATCTGGTGACCGGTGCGCTCTTCCTGGCCGCGATGTTCGTGGCGCCACTGGCCTCGATCGTGCCGAGCGAAGTGGCTGCCGCGGCCCTGGTGATCGTCGGGGCGATGATGTTCTCGCACCTGCGACACGTCGACATCGGCGAATTCTCGGTCGCACTGCCGGTGGTGCTGACCGTGGCGGTGATGCCGATGAGTTATTCGATCGCCAACGGCATCGGGGCGGGCTTCATCAGTTGGGTGGTGGTGCGCTCGGCGGCAGGTAGGGGACGCGAGATCAGCCCACTGCTGTGGATCGTCGCGGCCGGGTTCCTGCTGTACTTCGCGCGCGGCGGGATTTCAGCGTTCGTCGGGGTGTAGCGATCGGGTGTAGGACAATGCACCCATGAGCGAATCCAAGGTCATCATCAAAGCCCTCACCGACGGCCCCCTGGAGGTGGCCGGCGAGGTCGAGATCCTCGCTGCCGACGGAACCCTGATCAAGGACTCGGAGAAGAGTTACCTGTGCCGGTGTGGATTCTCGCAGAAGAAGCCGTTCTGCGACGGCGCGCACAAGCGCGAGGGTTTCACCGCACCGTAACCGGGACTAGACTGGGGCCATGAACTCTGCACGCCTTACTCGTCAGATCGCACTCCTCGTCGGCGGTGCCGCACTCATCGGTATGAGCACGTTGACCGCCTGTAGCACCAAGGAGAAGGAAGCCCCTTCGACGACGGCGCCGTCGACGTCGCAGGCCCCGTCGACTTCCGAAGCGCCCCCGATGATCACTCCCACGGAGAAGGCAGTCGGCCCGGCTGGCCCGTCGTTCTCCCCCACAGTCAATCCGGCACCCCCTGGTGCGGTCTGTGCGCGGGTCGTCAACGGTGTGTGCAGCCGCTGACCTATGAGTGCGAGAACTGCGCTGGCGGTTGCACTGGCCGCGGGATCGATAGTGCTTGCGCCGGTTGCCTCGGCTGATCCTGCGCCGGCCTGGAACGGCTGGTACAGGATCACCTTCCACACCGACCAGAAGTCGGGCACCAGCATCGCGGCCAAGCAGGGCGAGGAGGCCTACACGGCCTGGTACCGATTCGCGACGGATTGTTCGTCGGGTAACTGTGTGGCCTCGGTGGCCGATGGGCCCACGCCCAAGGACAACGCGGCGAAGTCCACGACATTCGACTGGACAGGATCGCAGTGGTCGCGGACCAACTCGTGGCGGTGGGACTGTGTCCTGCCGGACCGGACCATCACCTTCGATCCGGCGAGTTCGGTGACCACCTACAACCCGCAACCCGATGGTTCACTGAAAGGGATGTTCGCCACCAATATCGGTAGCGGCGCCTGCCAGGGCACCGTCTACAT
>JBAXIR010000273.1:0-2430 GCA_037138275.1 Mycobacteriaceae bacterium
CCATCGCGGTATTGGTCGGCAAGGCGAACTGGTGGCCGTCGAAGTGGCAGCCGCCAGCACCGAGCCTGCGAAAGGCACCTGAGGCTCACGAATCGGTCGGCGCGGCGACGAGTTGATGCCGGACGCGGGTATCCGGTGAGACCGCAGGATCGGTAGTAGACCGGCTCCGGGCAGTAGGGTGGGCGACCATGTGGACGACGGTGATAGTCCTCGCCCTCGCGTTGAACCTTGAACCGAATCGCCTCGGGATAATCGGTCTCCTCCTTCTGCGTCCCGAGCCGATCCGGCAATTGATGGTCTTTCTGTGCACCAGTTTTCTGGTGAATTCCGCCGCGGGGCTCATCGTTCTCTTCGTCGTCAATCGCGGTGCCATCCTGCAGGGAGAATCAAGCAGTGCTCTCATGCAGATCGGAGTGGGCGTGCTGGCGCTCATTGTTGCCGCCGTACTGTTCACCAACATCTCGATGCCGGGCAGCAAGGCCCGCGCGTCAACTCCGGCGGGTCGGTCGGACGACTCCACTGGGGTGTCCTCAAGCGGACTCCCACTCGTCGACAACTTCACGAAGCGTTTCGGGAATCTGGTGCAGGGCCGTTCCCTGTGGTTCGCCGCGGCCTTGGGAGTTGGCATTGCACTGCCCTCAGTCGACTTCGTTGCCCTACTCCTGTTGATCGCCGCATCCGGTGAGCAGCCCAATATCCAAGTGGCCGCGCTGTTCACCTTCCTCACGGTGGCTAACACCATTCTGTTGATTCCGATGTTCGGCTACGTCTTCGCAAAGGAACGAACGATTCGCATCCTGGAGAACCTGCGTTCCTGGGTACTGGCCCGCAGTCGACGCGATTATGCAGTATTGCTTGCCATCGCAGGTGCCTTGATGCTGACAGTCGGGGTGAAGCGCCTCTGATCTAGGCCAGGCGACAGTACTGATTGAGGTTCAGGTCTTCGAGGTAGTTTTTGTCGACCTTCAGTGCCGAATCCGCCGGGGAATTTCTCTGCGACGTAAGAGGTTCGCCGCCGCTGAAGAAATAATATTTCGGGGCATCGCCCTGAATGCATCTGTCACTCAGTCGCGCGTAGTGGTCCTTGCGGAGATAGAACAGTGAGTGATCGACGAACACGGGTACGTAATTGTCAACGAAGTAGGCGTCGCGGGTGATTCCCGATTCCTGAGTGAAAGAAGAATGTAACTGAATGAGGTCTGGACGCTGGGACCTCAGATAATCCGGGAATCCAGCCCACCCGGTTTTCGTCAGTTCACTGTTGGCCAACAGTCCGAGGTCGAGAATTTTGATCTTCTCGCAGCACAATCCAGGTTGGCCCACATCGGTCACGAGTACCGAAATTTGCGGCAGGTCGAGCAGTGCTCGAACGCGTTCCATTGCTTCGCCATTCGCATGGAACGCAGAGAATGAATACACCTTCACTCGAGGATCGTCGCTGACAAGTTGCGCTGTCCGCATGGCCATCCCGCCCGTGTCGTAGGCGATGAGGCCGACGCATGGGACGAGGAACATGCCGGCGATGGCCAGGCGGGAACCGGCGCCCAACCTACGTTGGACCCGGTCGGGCATCGGCACCGCATTCACTGCGGCCACGACAAGCACGATCAACGCCGACATTCCCATCCGGCCCGGCAACGTGAAGATGTTGGCACCGACCACGATCGTGAATCCAAAGAAGGCGCTTGCATAAGCCAGGCCGAAACTGATCACAAGCGGAACGTCGCGAGCCAGCGCACGGCTTTTAAGTCTCGCCAGCTTGTACCGAAGGCTTTGACCGGAAACCCTCAGCAGAATTCCGAAGATGACCACTGCGGGCAAGGCGGTAACTACCGGCTCAAACACCCATCCATAGAGTTGCTGGCCCCACCACGCCGGCGACGGATACGGCGGTGAGTACGGCGGCATCTGTTTCGCAATCATCGTGTTCGTGAACAAGACAGTGCCGAAGACCAGGTAGCGCACCACAACAAGGACGGCGACAGAACCGACCGACGCGACAATCATCGCGACCAGAGATCGGCGATTCCGCGGCGATGACAGCACCCATACTGCGATAACTCCGGCGCCGACGTACCCGGTTGCCTCCAGCCGTATCCACGGCACAAGTGCTGCCAGTACGGCCAGGCTCCCCCAGTGCCGACCGTCATCGTCTCGGAGCAGGACCAGAATGCCAAGTACTACCAGACACAGCAGCGACATCTCCATCCCGTTGCCGGTTTCGGAGCGGATCGGCCCCAGCAGGAACACCAGCAGGGTGATCCACCAGGCAGCCCAGGGTGCAGCCGGGCGGATTAGTCGATAGAACAGCACTGCCGCAGCAGCGGAGCACACCGCGGCCGCGAGTTGCGACGCGAAGTGAAACCAGTAGAAATTGGGAGCGAAGGCCTTGTACACGCCGGCCATCATGAGGAACCACAGCGGACTGGT
>JBAXIR010000274.1:0-2415 GCA_037138275.1 Mycobacteriaceae bacterium
CCGCGTCAATCTACGCACCCTAGACACCTAGCGCCACAAAAGCCTCGGTTCGCCCAGCAGCCTGCCCTGGATCCACCACGATGCCTCAATCAGGGAAGCCGCGACCAGGCCGATCAGGACCGCAGTCGCCGTCGTCGACACATTGGACGGGTCGAGCATGAACTTCTCCCTCGCCAGTGGCAGTGAAAAAATGATCAGGTAGCCCAGCGCGGAGGCCCCGACCAGTCCCACCCGCCACCATTGGTAGGGCCGGGCCACGACCGCCAGCACCCACACTGCGCCGATCAGCAGGGTGATCAACGCCGCCGTCGATGCCTGCATCTTCTCGGCCGCGGTGCCGTCGCGGCCGGGGTACGCCAACAGGTAGGAGATGAACGTCGAGATCCCCACCACCGTGCCGGCCGGCAGCGCTGCCGTCATCACCCGTCGGACGAAGCCGGTGCGGGCGCGTTCGTTATTGGGCGCGAGCGACAGTACGAATGCAGGGATGCCGATAGTGAACCAGGCGGCAATGGTGACGTGAATCGGCTGGAAGGGGTAGAGCAAGGGCTCGGTGTGGCCCCAGTGCGACACCAGTCCGGCCAACCCCACCAGCAGAGCAAGCAGCACCGAGTAGACGGTCTTGGTCAGGAACAGGTTGGAGACCCGCTCGATATTTCCGATCACGCGTCGTCCTTCACCGACCACATAGGGCAGGGTGGCGAACTTATTGTCCAGCAGGACAATCTGGGCCACCGACCGCGACGCCGGGCTGCCTGATCCCATCGCGACGCCGATATCGGCGTCCTTGAGCGCCAGTACATCGTTGACGCCGTCGCCGGTCATCGCCACGGTGTGTTCGCGGGACTGCAGCGCGTGCACCATGGCCCGCTTCTGGTCCGGGCGCACCCGGCCGAACGTGGTGTATTCGGCCATGGTGTCAGCCAGCGCCGCGGGTTCACTCGGCAACCCGCGGGCATCCATGGTCTCGCCGTGCAGTCCTAACGATCCTGCCACCGCACCCACCGACACCGCGTTGTCACCTGAAATCACTTTCACCAAGACATGTTGGGAGGCAAAGTAATCCAGGGTCTCGCGGGCATCGGGACGCACGCGTTGCTCAAGGATCACCAGCGCTACCGGCGTGACCCGACCTGGGGCGTCAGCGGCGTCGACGCTGCGTTCAGCCGAGCCCAACAGCAGCACCCGAAGTCCCTTCGCGCCGATCTCCTCGGCCTGTGCTGCCACCGGCGAAGCCGGGTCGAGCAACATGTCGGGAGCACCGATCACCCAGTTACCATGTGCACCAAACGACGCACCGCTCCACTTCGTCGCGGACTTGAACGGCGCCACCGCGGTCGCGTTCCAACCCGGTGAATCCGGAAAGGCCTCTCCGATTGCCGCCATGCTGGCGTTGGGCCGGGTGTCATCGGCAGCAAGGGAGGCAAGTACCGCGGCGATCTGGTCGGCGTTCGCTGCGTCGAGTGCCCTGGCCTCCGATAAACGCATACCGTTCTCGGTGAGCGTGCCGGTCTTGTCGGCGCACACCACATCCACCCGCGCCAGTCCCTCGATCGCGGGCAACTCCTGCACCAGGCATTGGCGCCGGCCCAGGCGTACCACGCCGACCGCGAAAGCCACCGACATCATCAGCACCAGGCCCTCGGGCACCATTGGCACCAGTGCGCCCACCATCCGTAGCACCGACTCCCGCCAGCCGACGTTGGTGAGGAACAGTTGGGTGTAGATGGTCAGCAGTCCGGTGGGCACTAACAGGTAGGTGATGAACTGGAGGATCTTGTTGATGCCGCTGCGCAGTTCGGATTTCACCAGGGTGAACTTGCTGGCTTCCTCGGCGAGGCGGGCCGCGTAGGCCTCCCGGCCGACTTTGGTGGCGCGATAGGCGCCAGTGCCCGCGACGACGAAGCTGCCCGACAGCACTGAATCCCCGACGCTCTTGGCGATTGGATCAGCTTCGCCGGTGAGCAGGGACTCGTCGACCTCAAGGGTGGCGGCTTCGAGCAGTTGGCCGTCGACGACGATCTGATCACCCGGGCCGAGCTCGATGATGTCGTCGAGCACCACCTCATTGGGCGCCAGATCGGCGGTTCCGGACTGGCGGCGGACCGAGGGCCGGGCCTGGCCGACGATCGCCAGACTATCGAGAGTTTTCTTAGCCCGCCATTCCTGAATGATGCCGATGGCACTGTTGGCGATGATGAGCAGACCGAACAATCCATTGATCAGTGACCCGGTCGCCAGCACGATCAGCAGCAGCACGCCGAGGATGGCGTTGATCCGGGTGAAGACGTTGGCCCGGACGATATCTCTGACACTGCGTGAGGCCCGGCTGGGCACGTCATTGGTTTTGCCTTCGGCGACCCGGGTGGCCACCTCGGCGTCGGACAGACCCATGGCATGGGCGACGGTCATCGC
>JBAXIR010000275.1:0-2396 GCA_037138275.1 Mycobacteriaceae bacterium
ACGCCCGCACGCTGGCGGAGTTGGAACGCGCGCTGATGAATCAGGGTTTCCTGGACCGTGGCTCCGACGGCCAGTGGCGGCTGTCCCCGAAGGCCATGCGGCAGCTCGGGCAGGCCGCGCTTCGCGATGTGGCCCAACAGCTTTCGGGTCGGCACGGCGAACGGGAAACCCGTCGCGCAGGGGCGGCCGGCGAGCTGACCGGGGCCACCCGGGCGTGGGAGTTCGGCGACACCGAACCCTGGAACGTCACCCGAACCATCACCAACGCTGTGCTGCGCCGCGCCGGAACCGAGCGGACCGACGGCCCGATCCGGATCGCCGTCGACGACGTCGAGATCTCCGAGACTGAGACCCGCACCCAGGCGGTGGTCGCGCTGCTGGTTGACACGTCATTGTCGATGGTGATGGAGAACCGGTGGGTGCCGATGAAGCGGACTGCACTGGCACTCAACCATCTGGTGAGTACCCGGTTTCGCTCGGATGCGCTGCAGATCATCGCGTTCGGCCTCTACGCCCGGACGGTGAGCGCTGCCGAACTGACCGGCCTGGAGGGCGTCTACGAGCAGGGCACCAACCTGCACCACGCCCTGGCGCTGGCGAGTCGGCACCTGCGGCGCCACCCGAACGCTCAACCGGTGGTGCTGGTGGTCACCGACGGCGAGCCGACCGCCCACCTGGAGAATTATGGGAGCGGTGGGTCCTCGGCCTTTTTCCACTACCCGCCACATCCCCAGACGAAAGCGCACACCGTGCGCGGCTTCGACGAGGTGGCCCGACTGGGCGCGCAGGTGACGATCTTCCGACTGGGCGACGATCCGGGGTTGGCGCGGTTTATCGACCAGATAGCCCGCCGCGTGGAGGGCCGGGTGGTGGTGCCCGAACTCGACGGACTGGGTGCGGCGGTGGTCGGCGACTACCTGCGCTCACGACGCCGCCGACGCTGAGGGCTTTCGGGTGCGGGAGTCGGCAGAATGTCGGTCCATATAGACCCGCGCGGGAGCCAGGGGTTGCTCGGCTTTCGGTATCTGTTCGTTATCGCGTGCTCACAGTCACTCAGGGTATGAACCTACGCTTGCTGGCGGCTCACCCGGCGTTTGAGAATTTCGCTCAGGGCTGAGGTAGATTTTCGGTCTCTGGCAAACATGCCGAGGATCGGTAAATCCTGAGGGCAAACTGAGAAACTAGTGAGCAACAGCTGTTAGGCAATGGTCAGCAACGTCCGGATTCCCGCTTGGCGGCAAATCGCGCGGTTCCGTTTGCCGTATGGCAAACCTGCCCGTACTATCATGTCATTGACCTAGGTTGAGTGTTATCAAACCGACGAGTTCGCTGCGACTGGCGCGAACCGACACACAAAAGGGGTATCAGCACCATGGCGACTCGTACCAAGCCTCTGATCACGGCCGCAGCACTTGCGACCGCCGCCGCGATCGCCGTCGCTTCTCCGGCAATCGCACCGAACCTGACCCCCACCCCGAACGCGTTGTCTGCGGCTCAGGTGGAACTGACTACTTTCGCGGACCTGCTGTCAATCACCCCGGCGGAATGGAATGACTACTTCTACCTCGGCTGGGGTGGTGCCATCGGACCGATCAACGTTGATCCCCAGACCATCGAGAACGACTACTGGATACCGCAGTGCAACTACGACTGCCTGCTCCCCGGGGTGTCCGGTCTGGCCTATCTGGGCCTCGACGCGCTGATCAACGGCAACGGTGCGGGCATCGAAAATGTCAGCGGAATTTTGGAAGATCCGACCAAGCCATACAACGCGGAGACTAATCCCTACGTCGTGGAGCCGTGGGGCACCTCAGCGCTCAACTACTACTTCGAAGGCGGCTTGAGCACCTTCGCTCAGTACATCTTGCAGCAGCCGTTCGCCCCGGGCGCACCCCTTGCCAATCAGCAGATCTTCGACGCCATCAAGCTGGCATTCCAGGTTGGATCCGGCAACCTGTGGATAACCGCCTACGTGAACACGCTGTCCGCAATCGCGCAACTCGCCGAACCCATACCGGTCGTCGGCGAATACCTGTATCGCGGTATCGGGTCCTACCTCGGGTCGGCCTTCGCCAACATCGACAGCGTCTACGACTACAGCTACTACGCGGGCTGGTCGGGTGTGTTCCGCTACGTCGGTGGTGTGATCACCACCCCGTTGGCGATTACGGAGGGCCCCCTCGCCGGAGTCACTCTCCCCTTCGGCAACCCCAATCCCTACCCGTTACCCGCCCCTGAGCCGGCTGCCTCGGTCGCCGCGCTGTCCAGCCCGGTGGCTGCCGCCAAGTCGGTGTCTGTCGACACCGGCACGGCTGCTCCGGTTGCCGAGGCCGAGGTCGCGGCACCCAAGGCGGGCGAAACCCCGTCGGTCGATTCGACCCCGGATGATTCGACCC
>JBAXIR010000276.1:0-2383 GCA_037138275.1 Mycobacteriaceae bacterium
GCTCCTTGGGTGGACCTGGTAGCACCACGACGGTCGGACTGCCCGGAACCACCGCTCCCGGTGCGGTGCCGACCGGATGCAGGACGCTGGCACCCTCGGGAACCATGGCCTGTTTGCGATTGGCCGCGCGGACCGCGTCGAAGTCGGTATCGGGGAAACGGGCCATCCATTTATTGACGATTCCGGCGATCGTGGTTTCCATCGCCTCGTCGAGTACCAACGCGCGGCCGCAGAACCGGGCGACGATCTCCACCGTCATGTCGTCGGCCGTGGGCCCCAATCCGCCGGTCGTGACGATCAGGTCCACGCCCTCAGCGCGAAGGAAGCCCAATTGTGCCTCGATATCGGCGGCACGATCGGCGCAGATGGTGATGTGGGCAAGCTCGACGCCGAGTTCGAGAAGCCTATCGGCGACCCAGGGACCGTTGCGGTCGGTGACCCGTCCGGTGAGGACCTCAGTACCGGTGACCAGGATTGCGGCGCGCGTGCTCACTTAGCGGCCGGCGCCGGGATCGCGCACCACGAGTGGAGTCGCCGGGAATTGGGCTGCTAATTCCGATCGCGAGCGGCGCAGGGCGGCCGTGCCGTAGCCCTTTTTGCGGTGGCCGGGATGGATCCAGATCCGCACGTTCACCTCGCCGCCGGTGAGTTCGCCGAAGACCATGCCCACCTTCTCGTCGCCGTCGACGGCCACGAACCACGCCGCCTCCTCGGCCCACACCCGCCTGCTTGCCGAGCCGATCTCGTCATCGAGTGATCCCGCGGGCGAGCCGGACCCGTCGCCGGCGGAGCCGATCTCCTCGGTGCGGGTGGCGAAGATGTCGCGGTCAGCGTCCGCGGCGAACGGACGCAACCGCAGGCTCTCGTCCGCGCTGGCCGGCCGCTCGCGGGCGGTGAAGCTGAGTTGGCTGTTGAGATCGTCGAGTTCGGCGGCGATCTGCTTGCGTGACTCCGTGGTCAACTGGTCGAAGGACATGTTCATCACGGCCTCGCTGGCGATTCGAGGTGTGCCGAGCAGGTCGGTCACAGCATCGATCGCCGAGGCCCGGTCAGCGGAATCCACAATGGTGTCGAGCACTTCGTGGCGCCGGTCGAGGGCAATCATCAGGGCATCGGCGATAGCGCGGCGGGTGACGGCGCGGTCCTGGTCGGTCATTCGATTAGCCTAAGCCCGAACTCGGCCCGCATCCACCGCGAGGAGACCCGCACACCGTGGCGAAGACCTTTCTGAGGATCTTCGCCGTTGTCATACTTCTCGTCTGTGCCGGTGACTACCGGGTTTCCCCCGCGCCGCAGTCGCCCGGTGCTCAGGACATCGAACTGGCCGAGGGCTGGCGGATGGTCTCCGCAACTGGTCTGGCAGCGGACGGTGCGGCGATCTCGGCAGACGGATACGACGCCGCAGCCTGGGTTCCGGTACGGCGCATGCCCGCCACCGTGCTGCAAATACTGCAGGAAGCCGGCGTGTACCCGAACCTGTACTTCGGCAAGAACATGCTCACCGAAGTCCCCCAGGATCTCTACAGGCAGGACTGGTGGTACCGCACGACATTCACCGCGCCCGCCGACTACCGCACCTACCGACTGGATTTTCCGGGCATCAACTACCGGGCTGACATCTGGCTTAACGGACATCGGATCGCTGACAGCACCCAGATCGTCGGCATGTACAACGACCATGAACTCGATGTCACGCCGTGGCTGCTCGCTGGCAAGTCAAACACGTTGGCGGTCAGGGTTATTCCGGAGCGCGCCATCCAGGATGTCAACGGAGTTGAGTTGGCCGACAGCTGGTACGACTGGATCAACTGGCGCTACCTCGGATATCAGGGCCCGGGAAAGAATCCCGCCAACGGGAACTCTTTCGTTCCGGACCGCAATGCCGGAATCTTCAAACCAGTGCGACTGCGCGCATTCGGATCGGTGGGCATCGGGTCGGCAACGGTGAACAGTGAACTGCCACTTCCCGATACCGGCAGTGCACGGCTGACGGTCTATTCGACCCTGCGCAACTACAGCAGTGAAGCGGTCGAAGGTGTTCTGCAGGCGACCATCACACGCGCCGGGAAGGATCCGATCATTGTGGCCCAGCCGGTGAGTATCGCGGCCGGCGAACAACGCGAAATCAGTTTCACCGCAGCTGATTTCGCGGAACTGGCTGTGGATCGTCCAGATTTGTGGTGGCCCTACACCATGGGTAACCCAAACCTCTATGACCTCAGGCTGGACTTCATCCAGAATCGTCAGGTCACCACTACCTCGTCGATGAGATTCGGAATTCGGACGGTCACCCAGGCCCGCGACTCCGACAGCGGCGCCGGTGACGGCGGGAACTTCTACCTGAAGATCAACGGCCGCGACTTCCTGGTGCGTGGCGCCACCT
>JBAXIR010000277.1:0-2311 GCA_037138275.1 Mycobacteriaceae bacterium
GGGTGCGGGTTGCCGCGGCCGTCCCGGTGGCGGTGGTCCCGGTGGTCCCGGTGGTCCCGGTGGCGGCGGTGGCGGTGGTGGACGCCCCGGCCAGCGCGGTGGCGCAGCAGGTGCCTTCGGTCGTCCCGGCGGCGCGGTCCGTCGTGGCCGCAAGTCCAAGCGGGCCAAACGCGCCGAGTACGAGAACATGCAGGCACCGGTCGTCGGCGGTGTGCGCCTTCCGCACGGCAACGGTGAGACCATCCGGTTGGCCCGCGGTGCGTCGCTGAGCGACTTCGCCGAAAAGATCGACGCGAACCCGGCCGCACTGGTGCAGGCGTTGTTCAACCTGGGTGAGATGGTGACCGCCACCCAGTCGGTGGGCGATGAGACCCTCGAACTGCTCGGCGGCGAGATGAACTATGTCGTTCAGGTCGTCTCACCCGAGGATGAGGACCGTGAACTGCTGGAGTCCTTCGACCTCACCTATGGCGAGGACTCCGGCGGCGAGGACGATCTGGTGATCCGTCCGCCGGTGGTCACCGTCATGGGTCACGTCGACCACGGCAAGACCCGACTGCTGGACACCATCCGCAAGGCCAACGTCCGCGAGGGCGAGGCCGGCGGCATCACCCAGCACATCGGCGCCTACCAGGTGGCCGTCGAACATGACGGCGTCGAACGGCTGATCACCTTTATCGACACTCCGGGCCACGAGGCGTTCACCGCCATGCGCGCCCGCGGTGCGAAGGCCACCGATATCGCGATCCTGGTGGTGGCTGCCGACGACGGCGTCATGCCGCAGACGGTGGAGGCCATTAACCATGCCCAAGCCGCCGATGTGCCAATCGTGGTGGCGGTCAACAAGATTGACAAGGAAGGTGCTGACCCACAGCGGATTCGTTCGCAGCTGACCGAATACGGATTGGTGGCCGAGGACTTCGGCGGCGAGACCATGTTCGTCGACATCTCCGCCAAGAACGGCACCAATATTCAGGCGCTCGAGGAGGCGGTTCTGCTGACCGCCGACGCGGCACTGGACCTGCGGGCCAACCCGGCGATGGAAGCACAGGGTGTGGCGATCGAGGCGCACCTGGACCGTGGCCGCGGCCCGGTGGCCACGGTCCTGATCACCCGCGGCACATTGCGGGTGGGCGACTCGATCGTCGCCGGCGACGCCTACGGCCGTGTCCGACGCATGGTCGACGAGCACGGCGAGGACGTCACCGAGGCGACACCGTCGCGGCCGGTGCAGGTGATCGGATTCACCTCGGTGCCCGGTGCCGGTGACAACCTGCTCGTCGTCGACGAGGATCGCACCGCTCGCCAGATCGCCGACCGGCGCAGCGCGCGTAAGCGCAATGCATTGGCCGCCCGGTCCCGCAAGCGGATCAGCCTGGAGGACTTGGAGTCGGCACTCAAGGAAACCAGCCAGCTCAATCTGATCCTCAAGGGCGACAACTCCGGCACCGTCGAGGCACTCGAGGAGGCTCTGCTGGGCATCCCGATCGACGACGAGGTGGAGTTGCGGGTCATCGACCGCGGCGTCGGTGGCATCACCGAGACCAACGTCAACCTGGCGTCGGCCTCGGACGCGATCATCATCGGCTTCAACGTCCGCGCCGAGGGCAAGGCCACCGAACTGGCCAACCGCGAGGGTGTGGAGATCCGCTACTACTCGGTGATCTATCAGGCCATCGATGAGATCGAGAAGGCCCTCAAGGGCATGCTCAAGCCGATCTACGAGGAGCGCGAGTTGGGCCGGGCGGAGATCCGCGCGATCTTCCGGTCCTCGAAGGTGGGCAATATCGCGGGCTGCCTGGTGCAGTCGGGCATCATGCGCCGCAACGCCAAGGCCCGGTTGCTGCGCGACAACGTCGTCGTGGCCGAGAACCTCACCGTCTCGTCACTCAAGCGCGAGAAGGACGATGCGACCGAGGTACGCGAGGGCTTCGAGTGCGGTCTGACGGTGACGTACGCCGATATCAAAGAGGGCGACGTCATCGAGACCTACGAACTGGTCGAGAAGGCGCGGGTGTAGCGCGCGATGAGCGCTTGCGCGAAGAGCAGAGGACACAGTGGCTGATCCTGCCCGGGCGAAGCGGCTGGCCAAGCGGATCTCGACCATCGTCGCCTCGGCGATCGAATATGAGATCAAGGATCCGCGACTGGCCGGGGTCACGATCACCGACGCCAAGGTGACCGGCGACCTGCACGACGCGACGCTCTACTACTCGGTGATCGGACGCTCGTTGACCGACGAACCGGACTACGCGGGTGTGGCAGCGGCATTGGAAAGCGCCAAGGGCGTGTTGCGCTCCAAGGTCGGGGC
>JBAXIR010000278.1:0-2310 GCA_037138275.1 Mycobacteriaceae bacterium
GACATCGCCGGGATCGACATCCCCTGGATCGACACCCCAGGGATCGACGGCGCACCGGAATCGTGCCCGGCGCTGGAGACCTACCTGCCACGGTTCGGTCGCGTTCGAGCCGATCGGGTGACCGCCCTGCTCAGTGCCGGCTTCGGGCTGGGTGTGGCATTAACCTTCGGCCGGTTGCTTGCCGATCTGGCACCGGACTGGACCGCGGCGATTACGGCCGCATCACTGCTGGCCGGAATCGGGCTCAGCGGGTGGGTGATCCGAGCCCGCGGGCTCGCCGCCGAGCGTGCCGCGCTGGACCGTTGGGTCACCGAGGTGACCGCGGGCCTGCGGACGGCGATGGAGGAACGGGTGGTGATGCAGATGCTGGCAGTGGAGACGGCGATGGCTGCGGAGGCCACCGCGAGCCGGAACGCCGGTTGCCGGATCAGGCCCAGGGACGATCGGCCATAATCAGCGATTAACGACGGGCACCGCGCCTGCGTTAATCTGCACTGAACTTAGGCGGGAGATACCGATGACCTCTGCGACCATCCCCGGTCTGGACAGCGCACCGACCACTCACGCAGCTCTGCTTGCCTGGGTTCGAGAGGTCGCCGAACTCACTCAGCCGGATCGCGTCGTGTTCGCCGACGGCTCCGTCGAGGAATATCAGCGGCTCTGTGACCATCTGGTGGCCGCCGGCACCTTCACCGCGCTCGCCGAGGACCCCACCTCGTATCTCGCCCGATCGGCTCCGTCGGATGTCGCGCGGGTGGAATCGCGCACGTTCATCTGCTCGGAGCGCGAGATCGACGCCGGCCCGACCAACAACTGGATGGCGCCCGCCGAGATGCGCGCCACCATGACCGAGTTGTACCGGGGCTGTATGCGTGGACGCACCCTGTACGTGGTGCCGTTCTGCATGGGCCCACTCGGTGCCGACGATCCGAAACTCGGGGTGGAGATCACCGATTCGGAGTACGTCGTGGTCTCGATGCGCACCATGACCCGGATGGGCACGGCGGCGCTCGCGAAAATCGGCGATGACGGGTTCTTCGTCAGGGCGCTTCATTCGCTCGGTGCTCCGCTGGAGTCCGGCGAGGCCGACGTGCCCTGGCCGTGCAACGAGACCAAATACATCAGCCACTTCCCGGAGACCCGCGAGATCTGGAGCTACGGCTCCGGCTACGGCGGAAATGCGTTGCTGGGCAAGAAGTGTTACTCGCTGCGAATCGCCTCGGCGATGGCCCACGACGAGGGCTGGCTGGCCGAGCACATGCTGATCCTCAAGCTGATCTCACCGGAGAACAAGGCGTACTACGTGGTGGCGGCGTTCCCGTCGGCGTGCGGCAAGACCAACCTGGCGATGCTGCAGCCGACCATCCCCGGTTGGCGGGCCGAGACCGTCGGCGATGACATCGCCTGGATGCGGTTCGGTAAGGACGGCCGGCTGTATGCGGTCAACCCGGAGTTCGGCTTCTTCGGGGTGGCGCCGGGAACCAACTGGAGTTCCAACCCGAACGCGATGAAGACGATCGCCGGCGGCAACACGGTTTTCACCAACGTCGCGCTGACCGACGACGGCGGCGTGTGGTGGGAGGGCCTCGAGGGCGAACCGCAGCATCTCGTGGATTGGAAGGGCGGCGACTGGACTCCGGAGTCGGGAACCGCTGCGGCGCATCCGAATTCGCGATACTGCACGCCGATGTCGCAGTGCCCCACGCTGGCACCGGAGTGGGACGACCCGCAGGGCGTGCCCATCTCGGCCATCCTGTTCGGCGGGCGCCGCAAGACCACCGTGCCGTTGGTGACCGAGGCGCGTGACTGGCAGCACGGAGTGTTCATCGGCGCCACGCTGGGCAGCGAGCAGACCGCGGCCGCCGAGGGCACAGTCGGCACGGTGCGCCGTGACCCCATGGCCATGCTGCCATTCCTCGGCTACAACGCCGGTGACTACTTCCAGCACTGGATCGACCTCGGTAAGAACTCCGATGCGTCGAAGCTGCCCAAGATCTTCTTCGTCAACTGGTTCCGCCGCGGTGACGACGGCCGCTTCCTATGGCCGGGATTCGGCGAGAACAGTCGCGTGCTCAAGTGGATCATCGAACGCGTCGAGGGAAAGGCAGACGGGGTGTCGACCCCGATCGGCTACGTGCCCGCCGTCGGCGAGATGGATCTGAGCGGCCTTGATGTTGATGCGGCCGACGTCGCCGAGGCACTGCGCGTTGACGCCGACGAGTGGCGTGCTGAACTGCCGCAGATCGAGGAGTGGTTCGCCTTCATCGGTGAGAAGTTGCCCACCGGCCTCCGGGATGAGTTCGAGTCGCT
>JBAXIR010000279.1:0-2281 GCA_037138275.1 Mycobacteriaceae bacterium
CGGGGTACCTGTTGTACAGCTGAACCGTTACCGCGTGCCCGGGCCTTCGCCCGAGTAAGCAGCTCACCTGATGGGAATCGGCTTTCGGGCACTTCGACCTTCAATCGCTCACAAGCACCCGAAGCGCCGCGTGGCCCCGGCGGGCATCTGTCCCGATGGCTATCCATGACTTGTGGTCGACGTCCTGCAGTACCTTCCACAGCGCCTCGATCCGCTGGCTGTCGCTGCCGATCATCCGGGCACGATCACCAATCGGGTCGGTCACTGCGCACGCCAGCACAGCTGCGTCGTCGAGGTGCCGATCCCGGTCGCGAGTGTCCTCCAGGTGTGTTGTCGGACCGGAAGGCGTCGAGCAAGTCCTCCAATACGCGCAGCCCGGCTGCGGACTCCCGGGTGTCCAACGACTCAGCCAAGTCGACCGCGACCGCCGCTGTGGGCATGCGGTCAAAGGCATACCCAGCATCGTCAGGCACTACCCGCACGGTCACATCACCGTCACGGTCCTCGACGAGTCCCAGCGTTGTCACGAGGTCGGCGAAGTCGCAAGCGCGGACGTAGCCGTCGGCTCCCCTATCGACCGCTGCGAGATCAAACAACTCAGACATAGCCGGGTCGCGCAACCCGCTGACCCCGGAGTGCAACAGTCCCGTGTCTTTGCCCCAGCCGCGCATCCGATGCACGGTGGCACGACGGCGAGTCATCCAACACAATTCAGAAGCACTGCTGGCCCGCAGCCGGTGACGCAGCCGCGTCATCGCTGAGCTGTCCAGCCAATCGACACGTTCGCCGGAGAGCAACGCGAGTGCCGCCCATGCTGTGGCCGCTGCCCACGGCCGGCCGTTATGGCGCCCATACTTGGCCAGGCGGTGCACCGAAGCGCCGTCGACTAGTAGCGCACCCCCAACGGTGCGGCTCACGATAAGTTCTCCCGCGCGCGCGAGCCGGGCGACCTGCCGCGGTGAAATCCCGAGGATCTCGGCACATGCGACCGTCGTCATCTCACTCACACATATATTGTCGCAACCGAGACTTATTCACGCAATATCTGCACCTCAAAGAAGGATCTTGGTGACGGACCACCGACTGAATCATGCTGCCCGCTTACCATCACGAACCTGCGCGCAGGCAAGTTCAAAGCTTGCCCACTCCACGGCATTCGGCCGATGGGTCGCTGGAGCGATCTCCGAGGAGACCGGGCCAGACGATCCGAACAGCGCGGCAAGATTGCTGATAATGCCCGCGGGACTGTCCTCATACCGCTGAAAGACCCTTTTGCGAAGCCATGCTTCGGCTTCAACAACGCCGGAGGCGAGGTCGACGTCAGGTGCGGTGATGCTGGGTCCGCACCGGAGGAATTGTTCTTCATAGCGATCGTCCCACCGATCGATTCGCCACCCAGGCCAGAGCCGGCCCAACCACCGGAACAGGCCCGGGTCCGGATTGGTCAACCACACACCAAGCGCCTTGCCGAGCACGTCGACGTGCACACCACTCTCCGGAATCCTTCCCAACTCCAGGGCATGAAACCCTGCGCCAGGAAGCATCTCCAGCAGTCGCGGTCCGTGCCATGCAGCGCTACTGCCCCACCACAGTGGCCAGGCTCGAATCATTCCGTCGGGGCCGAGCACCGTGACGAGATGATGCAAACCCGTCGTGTCGTCAGCGAGGGTCAGTTCGGGCTGAGACGCTCTGTCGCGCATAGGAAAAGAAGCGCCGACGTAGGCAGCAATTTCAGCGGTCGCGTCATAGGCCCATGAGATCGAATAGCCCGGCCACATGATCGCCAGCAACTGGAAAATCGCACGCCGCTCGTTCATGGTCGCCATGAGTTCCTCGCCGAAGAACAGCAACGTGCGCTCAGCGAGATCCAGCAGTAGGCCACCGTCAGCCCATAGCTCGTCGGTCCAGAATGTCCCGGCTTGCTGCGCACGAATGTAGCGCTCAGCCATGTCTGGCCCAGCGAGCAACGCATCTAGCATGCGGCACCCCGCCCAGTGCGAGTAGCGCAGCTGCCAGCCGTCACGTTCCACCAGCACTATGTTGGCCCTGTTTCCCATGATCGTCCTCCACAGAAAAGGCACCGCGCCAATGGCGGCACTCGATTGTCGGCAGTATCTGTCCGGGGGCTGACAAGTTCACTACTTCAAGGCTGGCAACGGATCTCGGTTGTGGATTCAGCGCCAGCCATGAGCGTGCAGGTCGTGCTGGAGCGAGTGGAACGTGTGGTCCCGAATTGCCGGCGAACGACTCGGAGTCATGCACCGAAAGCGAAACCAAACGT
>JBAXIR010000280.1:0-2246 GCA_037138275.1 Mycobacteriaceae bacterium
TCTCACGCTGCTTCCAGCGCGCACCGACGGTGCCTCGCACCTGAGTGATTTTCAGTTCGGCCATAGTTATGCGCTTCCTTCGTGTACCGCTGCGGCGACCGCATGGCGTGCCGCTGCATCACTTTCGCGACGAGCACGCAGCATGCCGGCCGGAGCGACGTCTTCGATCGGCAGACCGCGACGAGCAGCCACCTCCTCGGGACGCTGCAGCATCTTCAACGCGGTCACCGTGGCATGGACCACGTTGATCGCGTTGTCGCTGCCGAGCGACTTCGCCAGCACATCGTGCACGCCGGCGCATTCCAGCACCGCACGCACCGCACCGCCGGCGATGACACCGGTACCGGGGCTCGCCGGACGCAACATGACAACGCCCGCGGCAGCCTCACCCTGAACCGGATGGACGATGGTGCCGCCGATCAGCGGGACCCTGAAGAAGCTCTTGCGGGCTTCCTCCACACCCTTGGCGATCGCGGCCGGGACCTCTTTGGCCTTGCCGTAGCCCACGCCGACCATGCCGTTGCCGTCACCAACGATGACCAGCGCGGTGAAGCTGAACCGGCGGCCACCCTTGACCACCTTGGAGACGCGATTGATGGTGACGACGCGCTCGAGGTAGTTGCTCTTCTCGCCGCCGTCTCGACCACCGCGGCCACCGCGGTCACCGCCGCGGTCATCGCGTCGGCCACGATCGCCGCCACGCCCACCGCGCTGCTCGTCTGTCCGGGTGCCCGCAGAGGGGGCGCCGGTGTTCGGTGCCGACTCGGGGGCCGACTCGGGAGTCTGGTCCGCCATTATGCGGTCCTTCCGTTGGTGTGCACGCTCATCAGAACTTCAGTCCGTTCTCGCGGGCGGCGTCGGCCAGGGCGGCGATCCGTCCGCCGTACGTGTTGCCGCCGCGGTCGAACACCACGGCCTGGACGCCCGCTGCCTTGGCGCGCTCGGCGATCAACTGGCCGACCCGCACGCTGTGGGCCTTCTTGTCACCGGAGACGGCCCGGACGTCAGCCTCAATGGATGACGCGGCGGCGATGGTGGTGCCGTTGGCGTCGTTGACCAGTTGCACATGGATGTGCCGCGACGAGCGGTTGACCACGAGACGGGGCCGCTCGGCGGTGCCGACGACCTTCTTGCGCAGCCGATTATGCCGACGCAGCCGGGCAATCCGGCGGGCCGCCGAGGGGGTGGTACCGATCGGCTTGCGCTCGATCTGCGCTGTCTGTGTTTCAGCCATGACTACTTACCTGTCTTTCCGACCTTGCGACGGATCTGCTCACCCTCGTAGCGCACGCCCTTGCCCTTGTACGGGTCCGGGCGGCGCAGGCGGCGGATATTCGACGAGATCTGGCCGACCTGCTGCTTGTCGATTCCGGATACCGAGAACTTGGTGGGGCTTTCCACCGCGAAGGAGATGCCCTCGGGCGCCTCGATGATCACGGGGTGGCTGTAGCCGAGGGCGAACTCGAGGTTGCTTCCCTTCTGCTGCACGCGGTAGCCGACGCCGAAGATCTCCATCTTGATGGTGTAACCCTCGGTGACCCCGGTGATGAGGTTGGCGACCAGGGTCCGCGACAGCCCGTGCAGCGAACGGCTGCGCCGCTCATCGTCGGGCCGGCTGATCAGGATCGTTCCGTCATCGCTGCGAGCCACGGTGATCGGCTCGGCGACTGACAGGCCAAGGGAACCCTTGGGCCCCTTGACCGAGACGCTCTGCCCATCGATCACGACATCCACTCCGGCCGGAACCAGAACAGGTTGCTTTCCAATACGCGACATAGCCCTACTCCTCCTATCCCGCTACCACACGTACGCGAGGACTTCGCCGCCGACGCCCTCGCGGGCAGCCTGGCGGTCGGTCCTTAGACCGGCGGACGTGGAGATGATCGCCACACCGAGGCCGCCGAGTACCCGCGGCAGACCGGTGGACTTGGCGTAGACCCGCAGTCCGGGCTTGGAAACCCGGCGCAAACCGGCAAGGCTGCGCTCCCGGTTGGGGCCGTACTTGAGCTTGACCACCAGTGCCTTGCCGACCCGAGCATCCTCGGTGTGGAAATCACTGATGTAGCCCTCCCGCTTGAGGATCTCGGCGATATTCGCCTTGATCTTCGAGTGCGGCAGGGTCACTTCGTCGTGGAACGCCGAGTTGGCGTTGCGCAGACGTGTTAGGAAGTCTGCGATCGGGTCAGTCATAGTCATCTGGCGCTGCTCCTCTTCTACCAGCTGGACTTCTGCACACCGGGCAGCTC
>JBAXIR010000281.1:0-2224 GCA_037138275.1 Mycobacteriaceae bacterium
TGCCACTGCGAGTACATCAACCCGTTGTCGGCCAGACGTTGCATGACCGGCATCTCGATCCGCCCGCCATACGGCGACCAGGCCGCCAGACCGGTGTCGTCGTAGAGCACCACCAGAATGTTCGGCGCACCGTCGGGCGCCTTCTTCAGCTCGAACGGCTTCCAGTCCGGCGTCGAGTCCCGGACGTCGAGTTCGATCTTGCCGTCGAAGCCCTCATTGATACCGGTGCCATACCCGGGCGGTCCGTCGCCGCCGGCGCTGTTGCCGCCCTTCGAATCGCATCCGGCAGCCAGGCCGCCTGCAGCCGCGACGCCCATGCCGGCGGCCAGGCCGCCGAGGATCTTGCGCCGAGAGACCCCCTGACGTTCAGAGGGCGTGGGATCTCCTGCTGCGTCGGTATCAGTCATGGGTCGCTTTCCTGTTGGAGGTCGGGTTAGTTCGCCTCGAACGCGGCTGCGGCGTCTAGCTGCAGGTCGAGGTAGGCCTTCTCGCTGACGTCGATAGCCACGCCCTGGATCTCCCCACCGGTGAACGTGCCCGGGTTCTTGTATTGCTGGGAGACGTTGTCGCCGCTGTCATAGCCCACGCACAGCCCGTCGCCGGACAACGTGAACTTTCCGATCTGCGCCTTCATCGGTCCGGACGCCACCTCCTTGCCGTCCACGTAAAGCTTCGTGGTGCCCAGAGACTCGCCGTGCTCGCCGGCCTTCTCCCGCTTGAACTCCATACCCAGGGTGTGTTTGCCCGGCGACAGCGGCGGGGACACGAAGTCCTGCTCCGGCTTGATTCCCAAAAAGTTGTAGACGTAGTGCAGACGACCGTCTTTGACGAACAGGGTGTGTCCGCCGAACCGCGATCCGTGCGCAAAGAGCACGCCCTCGGCCTCCGGTTTCATGTCGACGTTGGCGATGATCTTGTATGACCGGCCTCGCACACTGGCCGCCACGCCCTCGGGCACCGGCGCGGTGTCCGGGTAGTAGAGGTAGCGGTCCCGCGGCGGTTCGGGCTGCGGGCGTGGATTAGCGAGTTGTTCTACCGCCACCCGGTCATCCAACGGCAGCACAAAATTGTTCTTGGCCTCTTCGAACCAGGCGTCGATCAGCTCCTTGAGCTTGTCGGGATTCTGCTCGGCGAGGTTGGTCGACTCCGAGCGGTCCTCCTCGACGTGGTAGAGCTCCCACTTATCCTCGTCGAATTTGCCCTGGCCGCTGATCGGCGCGTGCAGCGAGGATGCCTTCCAGCCGTCCTGCCAGATGCCGCGGGTGCCCAGCATGGCGAAGTACTGCCGCTTGCGCGTCGTGGCCGCCTTCTGGTCGTCGAAGCTGTAGCGCATCGACACCCCGTTGAGGGGGTACTGCTTGATGCCCTTGTACTCCTTGGGCATCTCCACGCCCGCCACGTCCAGAACCGTCGCTGCCACATCAGTGGCATGGTGGTACTGATGGCGCACGTCACCTCTGGCCTTGATGCCCTTGGGCCAAGAGATCACCATCGGGTCGCAGGTGCCGCCGGCGAACTGGCTGTAGCGCTTGAACATCTGGAACGGTGTCGAGAAGGCCGTCGCCCATCCGGTCGGATAGTGCTCGTAGGTGTCCGGGCTGCCGAGGGTGTCGATGTACTTCATGTTCTCGCTCAACTCGTCGGGATAGCCGTTGAAGAACTTGTTCTCGTTGACCGAACCGTTGGGTGAGCCCTCGCCGGAGGCGCCGTTGTCGGCACAGTAGAAGACGACGGTGTTCTCCAGCTGTCCGGTCTGCTCCAGGTAGTCGATGATCCGCCCGACCTGAGCATCGGTGTACTCCGAGAATCCGGCGAAGACCTCCGCCATCCGGGAGAACAACTTCTTCTCGTCAGCATTGAGCGAATTCCAGGGCCGCACCGCATCATTGGGTACCGATTTCGCAATATCCTCGGGCAACGGGTTGATCGGCGTCATCTTGGTGTCTGCGGGCAGCACACCCCTCTCAACCATCCTCGGCAGCACCCACGCGCGGTAGGCCTCGTAGCCGTCGTCGAACTTGCCCTTGTACTTGTCGATGTACTCCTGCGGCGCCTGGTGCGGCGCATGATTGGCGCCCGGGCAGAACCACATGTACCAGGGCTTGGACGGATTGGACGACTTCTGGTCGCGCAACATACGAATCGCGTTGTCCGCCAGATCCTTCGACAGGTGATAACCCTCTTCCGGGCTGTACGGCTGCTCGACGAACCGGTTGTCCTCGAC
>JBAXIR010000282.1:0-2223 GCA_037138275.1 Mycobacteriaceae bacterium
TCCCCTCGGTACCGCTGGTGCGCTGCCACAGCGCCACGTGCACCGCCCAGTCCTCGCGGTACGGCAGCGAGTACTCCCAGGTGCCGTCCAGCGGATCGATGATCCACACCCGGTCAGCCTGCAGTCGTTTGAGATCGTCGTGCGCCTCTTCGGACAGCACCGCGTCATTGGGGCGTTCGGCCCGCAACCGGCGCAACAGCAGCGCGTTGGCCGCCACGTCGCCGGCATCGCCGAGTTCGTACGGGAAATCGTGGCCCACCTGTTCGCGCACCGCCAAAAGCAGCCTGCCCGCCTCCTCGGCCAGTTCGGCGGCCAACTCGGCATCGGTGAGACTCACGCAGTCAGTATCGCCGACCACCGGCCGACTTAACCCGACGCCCCGTCTGAGGCCGGTAAATTGAAGCCATGCGTAATGCCATCCTGGTTTCTGCAGCAGCCGCGACCCTGGCCGGATGTGGCTCCGCCACCACGTCTGACCCACTGGCCGGAACGACCTGGCGACTCGTCAGCATCGAATCGATGAGCGATGAACAGCCGACCACCACGATCGACGATCCTGCGCAGTACACCGTGACGTTCGGCGACGACGGGCGCGCGGCCTTCCAGGTGGACTGCAACCGGGGCAACGGCAGTTGGACGGCCACCGCTGCCGCATCGGACTCCGGCAGCCTCACCTTTGGCCCGATCGCGCTGACAAAAATGTTCTGCCCGCAACCATCGGCGGACACCGCCGTGGCGGCCGGTCTCGGCCGAGTGCGCAGCTATCTGCTGTCCGACGGCACGCTGCACCTGTCGATGGAGGCCGACAGCGGGATCATGCACTGGGAGCCGCAACCGGGTGGTACCGGGCCGGGCAAAGGTCAATAGGACCGCAAGCGGCCGACCGCTAGGTCGCCGCGAGCGCCTCCCGTTGGATGGCCACCCAGGCGATGATCTTGCCGGCGTCCTTGAGCGGAAACATCCGCCAGTTCATGATGAACGGCGTTCCGTCTTTGCGGTAGTTCACCGCGCGGCCTTCGAACCGTCCACCCGACTTGAGTGTCGCGCTGATCCGTTCGATCACCTTCCGGTCGGTGCCGGGGCCCTGAAGGATGCGCGGATCCTTCCCGATCACGGCTGACGGGTCATAGCCGGTGAGTTTCTTGAAGGCCTTGTTCGCATAGATGATCCGCCCCCGGTCGGAGGCATCCGTGACGAGGATCGAATCGAAACTATTGTCGGCAAGCAACTTCAGCAGGGTCAGCCCACCCGTCTGTGAACCGAGCGCGTCAATCAGTGACGAAGCCATGGCAATTCTCCCGCCGTCGTGGTCGGCTGCGTGGCCGACGATCCCGTTGACTCTAGCGCTGCCCAGGCGCCGGCCGGCCGCCCAGGCAGCCCGGCCCCGGCGAAGATGTTCGCCCTCTTCCAGGCCCGCAACTAAGCGTCGGCGACTCGCACGCCCGCCGCGACGGCCTCCCGGCCCCCGTTTACCCGCGTCAGGTGACCCTTCGTGCCCACATCATCGACCAGAATGACGTCGCCCGCAGAGAACGACTGCTCGGTTCCGTCGCCAACGGTCACGGTGAGCGAACCGGATAGCAAGAAAAACCATTGACGGTAGGGCGACGGATGCCACGGCCCCGACCAGCCGGGAGCAAAGCGCAGCAGTGCGAATCCCTCGGCAGGCATGAACTCGGTAACTTCCAACGGTGTTGTCGGCGGAGCAAAGTCGCGGGTCGCCATCGGCAATGTGCAGTCCTGAAAATGCGAGACGCCGGTGCCGTCCACAAAGATTCGCACATACTTCAGCGGAATGACCATGGCGGCTAGCCGCCCAGGCAGCCCGGGCCCAGGAGGGCCTTGAGGTCGCCCATCAACGCCGGCGACGGTGTCACCCGTAATGACTGATCGAGTTCCAGCGTGGTGATGCGATCACCGCTGATCAGGCGCAGATGGACCTGGGACACACCCGGGTGCCGAGCCAGTACCTGCTTGAGTGCGTTGACCTTGTCGAGTGTGCACTGCCGGGTCGGCAGGCTCACCGCAAGCGGCCGATCGGGCTGAACATTCGAAAAGTCAGGCACCACAAGATCATTGGCGATCAGGCTGATCCGATCGTCCTGGATCCGCACCCGGCCTCCGACAAGCACCACCGCGTCGTCAGCGATATCTGCTCCCACCAACGCATACGTCTGAGGGAAGAACATCACTTCGATACCGCCGGTGAGATCCTCCAACTGC
>JBAXIR010000283.1:0-2109 GCA_037138275.1 Mycobacteriaceae bacterium
AAGGCCATCGGGTGGCATCTGGGAGAGCTGAATCCTCGCCCTTTCCCGCAGGAACTATCGAACTCCAAGCCCCCCTCTTCGCTGACATGGGACTCGATCTTTCGTGGGCTTTTATGGGCACGATCAACGTCTCAATCGAACCCTTCCGCTTCAGGTTTGTGAGGTCTGACTACACGTTCGCCAACGTGAAGTGGACGGAATCGTATCCCCCGGAAACCTTCTCATTCGCGCGCTGCGCACTCGAATTCGCGGGGCGGTCTTACTCGGCATGGATCTATTACCCACACCCCGAAACGAAGATCTCACATTTCCAACCGCCGTCGCTGATCGAAATCATCACTCAGCCGATTGAGACAATTGCCTACGGATCCCCGGTCGACATCGCTTATGACCCACGATCCATTGAGGTATTTCCGCAGTAACCCACCCTGAGCGGAAAAATCGGTCAGCCTTGCCGAAGCTTCCTATCGACGGATTCGCCGGTCTTGCCGTTCCCTTCGCGATCTACAGCCCGCTTGCCGGCGCGATCAGCATCGTTCACTTCGCATGACAGCGCTTGGCGCACCCGAAGACGTAGAACCCGCAGACGCAGTGGACCAGGGTCGACATGAGGTACGTCCGACGCATCATCGACAACGAACTCCAGCAAAAAACCCGAGACCGTGTGGTCTCGGGTTTTTGCCTGTGGAGCTAAGGGGATTCGAACCCCTGACCCCCACACTGCCAGTGTGGTGCGCTACCAACTGCGCCATAGCCCCAGGTGTGTCGAAACTACACCACCGGCAGACCCGCCTCAAAAAGCACGTCAGGGCAGCTCGCCGGCCGCCTCGGGCCCCAAGGCCCGCGCCGGGGTGTGCTCGACAGGTGATTCATCGCGGGTCTCCGGGGCGAACATCCAGCCCACCGCGGCGATCAGCAGCATCACCCCGCTGATGGCGAACGCCCACCCGAAGGACAGCTGTTGGGCAATCACCCCCACCCCGAATGAGCCGACGATGGAGCCGAAGTCCGACATCATCTGGAACGTCGCGACCGCCGTGCCGCCCCGGGCCTGGCCGATGATGTCAGCCACCGACGCCTGCTGCGAAGAGCCATACAGTCCGGAAGCCGCGCCCGAGACGACCGCAATGGCGAAGAACATCGGAAGCGACGCCGCCAGGCCCAGAGCCGCCGTCGCGAAACCGGACAGAACCAGGCCGGTGACCAACAGTGGCTTGCGGCCGATCCGGTCCGAGAGCCGACCGCTGGGTAGCACCACGGCGACGTTGCCGAGGGCGAAGGCGGCCAGCGCCAAACCGGCCTTGCCCGGGCTGTGGCCCAGCACCTCGGCGATGTACAACGGCACCAGCGCGAATCGCAGGCCGAAGAACGACCACCCGGTGGCGAAATTGGACATCAGCGCCGCGCGATAAGCCCGGTGGCGCAGGGCAACTCGCACCGTGACGGTCAGCTCATCGGCATCCGCGGGCGCGGCCAGTGATGAGTTGCGCAGGCTGACAAGAACGAAGACAGCGGCCACCAGCAGCAGCGCACCGTAGATGAGGAACGGAGCACTCAGGCCCAAGCCAGCAGTGAGGCTTCCGAGCACCGGGCCCACGACCGAACCCACCAAAAATCCGCCGGCGAACATGCCCGCGACCTTGCCCCGCGCATCGCGCGGACTCATCCGGATCATGAGTGCCAATGCGGAAACGAAGAACATGGTCGAGCCGATCCCGCCGAGCGCCCGGAAGAACAACAGCTGCCAATAGGTGTGAGCGAACGCGCACGCCGCGGTGGACAGCGCGACGATCACCAGGCCGCTCACATAGACCCTGCGCTCCCCCAATCGCTGCACCAGCACCCCGGTCGGCGGTGCCGCACACAACCGCATCACCGCGAACGCCGTGATGATGAACGTCGCGGCACTGAGGCTGACCCCGAAGTTCCTGGCCAGCTGAGGCAGCACCGGCGCCACCACGCCGTAGCCCAGCGCTATGACGACGTTCGCGCCGATCAGTGGCCAGACCTCACGGGGTAATTGCGCCTCCGTCTTCGAGGCGCTGGCAACCGAGCTCACGAGATGACTGTATTCACCAGCTCTCGGGCGGCTTGCTGCACCTGTGCCAG
>JBAXIR010000284.1:0-2105 GCA_037138275.1 Mycobacteriaceae bacterium
TCGGCGCGCCACCGGCCACTGCGCGACTGGCCGGCGCGCCACCGGACACTGCGCGACTGGCCGGCGCGCCACCGGACACTGCGCGGCTCCTGACCGTTCCGCTGGTACGAGCCGGTGCGGTGCTGGCGGCGCCGAATCTGGATGCGGCGCGCGAACTGGTGGCCCGCGGACTTCGCAGCCTGCCGTGGGAGGGCCTGGCCCTGTCCCGCGGCGAGCCTGCCATTCCCACCCGGCAGGTGGCGCCGCAGTGAGTGCCGCGGAACTGCCGTCGGTTACCGACCTGCTCGCCAAGGCTGTCGAGGCGCTCGGCGGCACCGGGCGCCCGGGGCAGGTCGAGATGGCCGAGGCAGTGGCGCAGGCGTTCGCCACTGGCGAGCATCTGGCGGTGCAGGCCGGAACCGGCACCGGTAAGTCGCTGGCCTACCTCGTGCCGGCGATCGCGCGCGCATTGACCGAGGAGTCACCGGTGGTGGTGTCCACCGCGACGATCGCGCTGCAACGCCAACTAGTCGACCGCGACCTGCCCCGGCTGGCCGATGCGCTAGCTGATGTCCTGCCCCGGCGGCCGCGTTTCGCGCTGCTCAAGGGGCGGCGAAACTATCTGTGCCTCAACAAGATTCACAACGGCGCCGACGAGGAGACATCGAACATCCCGCAGGAGGAACTCTTCTCCCCGGTGGCCGCGAGCGCACTGGGCCGGGACGTGGTGCGGCTGACGAAGTGGGCGTCGGATACCGAGACCGGTGACCGCGACGATGTCAGCCCGGGCGTGCCGGAACGGTCCTGGTCCCAGGTGAGCGTCTCGGCACGGGAGTGCCTGGGCATGGCGCGCTGCCCGTACGGCACCGACTGTTTCGCCGAGAAGGCACGCGGCGAGGCCGGCCGCGCCGATGTGGTCGTCACCAACCACGCGCTTCTGGCCATCGATGCAATCGCGGAGGCGTCGGTGCTGCCCGAGCATCACCTCCTCGTCATCGACGAGGCCCACGAACTCGTCGACCGGGTGACCTCGGCGGCCACCGCCGAACTGACGCCCACCCCGCTGGGAGTGGCGATCCGGCGCATCGCCCGGTTGGTCAGCCCGGAAATCAGCCAGCGGATGGAGGCCGCGGTGGCGACGTTTTCCGCGGCGATCCACGACACCCAACCGGGCCGGATGGATTACCTCGATGATGAGCTCAAGACGTATCTGACCGCCCTGCGCGACGCGGCCACCGCGGCCCGGTCCGGAATCGACCCCGCCCCGGCTGACCCGAAGGCGGCCGCGGCTCGCACCGAGGCGATCGCGGCGCTCACCGATATCGCCGACGCCGCCGCCCGCGCGCTGGACTCTTTCGGCCCGGCGATCCCCGACCGCACCGATGTCGTCTGGCTCGACCACGAGGAGCAGCGGGGGTCAGGTCCGCGGGCCGGAGCCGCCCGGCCGGCGACGGTAGTCCCGGTGCTGCGGGTTGCCCCGCTGTCGGTCGCGGCCCTGTTGCGCAGCCGACTCTTCGACACCTCGACGACAGTGCTCACCTCGGCGACGCTGACCGTGGGCGGAACCTTCGATGCCATGGCACAGGCATGGGGACTTGCCGACGGGCCGCACTGGCTCGGGCTCGACGTGGGTTCGCCGTTCGATCACGCCCGGGCCGGCATCCTCTATATCGCGGCCCATCTGCCCCCACCGGGGCGTGACGGCGCCGGTTCCGATGCTCAACTCGACGAGATCGCCGGACTCATCGAGGCCTGCGACGGACGCACACTGGGATTGTTCTCCTCGATGCGCGCCGCCAAGGCCGCCGCCGAGGCGATGCGGGGGCGGCTGGACACCCCGGTGCTCTGTCAGGGCGACGACAGCACCTCGGCACTGATCGAGCAGTTCGCCGCCGACCCGCAGACGTCGCTGTTCGGCACGCTATCGCTGTGGCAGGGCGTCGACGTGCCCGGCCCGTCGTGCTCACTGGTGATCATCGACCGCATCCCGTTTCCCCGGCCCGACGATCCGCTGCTGACCGCGCGGCAGCGTGCCGTCGCCGCGCGCGGCGGCAACGGCTTCATGACCGTAGCTGCCGGCCATGCCGCACTACTGCTGGCCCAGGGCGCCGGACGACTGCTGCGTC
>JBAXIR010000285.1:0-2100 GCA_037138275.1 Mycobacteriaceae bacterium
TGATGATCGGCGGCGACACCACCATGTGGCTGGTGCTGGCGTTCCCGGTGTGGGTGCTGATCGTCAGCGTGCTGTTTCTGGTTCGGGCCGGGGTGTTCGCGAGTCATCGCGAAGATTGACTGAGTGAGAGCCACCCGGCGGACTGAGGGCTCGCACGCTCCGCTTAGCTTCGACTGCAGCCCCACGCGGCGTCGCTGCCGCGTGGGGTGCGACCAACGGAACGCTGCCTCGCCGATGACGCTCATCTTTCTGGCCTGCCGACCCAACCACCTGCCCTTCCGCAGGGGCTGACGATGAATGGGGCGAAGCATTTTTGGCGGCAGCAATGCCTGCGGTCACCGCCGCTGCTCCGCCAGGTGATCTGCGGGCGGCCGCCGGCGTCTCCTTCAACGCAGAAGCCGATGCGCTGGGCGGAAAGACCGGCTCCCAAAAGATATTGAATCGGCTGGTTACGTGGCGAAGCCACGCGCCGAACGCCTTGCCCCAGCATGGCGGTGCGGAACCACTACACAGCGTTCATCGGGTCACCGACTGTGTGGTCGCCATTGCAGTTCGTTACTCTGCACCCGTGTTGGTAGGTCTGGGGCATCCGCGCTGCGGAACCGCATTTACAGCCGAACTGCTCAAACACCACGGACTCGATGTGCCGCACGAGCGGGTCGGGGCCGACGGCATCGTCTCCTGGATGCAGGTCGCAAAGCGCAGTGCCGTGCCGTGGGGCGAGACTCTGACCGAGTACCCAACGGGATCCAAGGTGTTCGTCATCGCCCGCTCGCCGGTGGCCGCGTTGAACTCCGTGGCGATCGAGAACCAACAGATCCGGTCGATCGGGTTCCGCAGTCAGGTGATCTGGGATCGGCGGCGGATCGACCTCTTCTGCTGTCAGAGCCAGACAGGTTTCTACGACTTCTTCGGCTGGGCTGCCATCTCGCTGGCCTACTGGTACGACTTCTGCCTTGAGGACAGCAGCGGGATCGTATTCCGCGTCGACCGCCCTGAGGATGACGCAGTGCTCAGCGAATTTGTCGGCCGCCCCATCAGCCGGATCGGCAAGGACATCTGGCAGAACCCTGGCAAAGACAGGTGGATCAAACAGTTGGATGCGAAGATCGACGAAATGGGTGGGGTTGCCACGGTTCCTAAAGTCCACCTCGCCAAGCTGGTCGACGTCACCCGCCGGCTGGGCTATCCCGAGGACGCTGAGTTCTTCAGCCGATACCTCTAACCCACCCGTAGTCAGCCGGTGGTGTGGCGGTAGAAGTCGACCGCCTCACCTCACGCCCTCCATGACGCCGTCGCGAAACACTTGGGCGTCGGTTTTGGCCACGGTTACACCAGCTGACCGGTCATGGCCAGCGCTGAGCAGCATGCCGCCGCCCAATCCGAACTTTGCACCTCGACGGTGGAGTAGCCGAATCCGACGCGGGCTACTTCAACGGATGAGGGGGCGAGCTTGCTGTTGGAGAGGTGCGGGTTCATGTGCGAAGCAGCTCATGTCAGAACGGTGTCCGGTTTTACGCGCCGCAGGTGTGAATGCCCTGAACACGAGAGCGTTGCCTGATCAATGGTCGATGCAGTAGGCCCTGGCGGGGCGCAGTGGGCCGGTCCGCTCGATGTCGTCGGCGCGGAAGGCCGGCCACCAGATCGCCGGTCCGATCAGCGTGAACAGTGCTGGGATGACGACGGTGCGCACGACGAAGGTGTCCAGCAGGATGCCCAGGCCAACGATGATGCCCAATTGGGTTAATGCGATCAACGGCAGCACACCAAGCACGGCGAACACCGCCGCCAGCACGATGCCGGCACTGGTGATCACCGCGCCGGTCGCCGAGACCGCGCGCACGATGCCCCCGCGGGTGCCGTACATCGGCGTCTCCTCCTGGGCCCGGGTTACCAGGAAGATGGTGTAGTCGACCCCGAGTGCCACCAGGAACAGGAACGCAAACAACGGAGTCGTGTTATCCAATGCCGGGAAACCGAGCAGGTGCACGCTGACCCAGCCGCCCATCCCGAGTGCCGCCAGCGTCGACAGTGTTGTCGTGGCCACCAGCACCAGTGGTGTCAGCGCCGCCCGCAGTAGTACGTACAGCACCGCGAGCA
>JBAXIR010000286.1:0-2074 GCA_037138275.1 Mycobacteriaceae bacterium
GACTTCTATCTGTGGATGCGCTGGAAGAACCCGGCGATCGACCCGTCGCTCACGATCGAGGCGATGAACTCCGAAGGCACCCAGAACACCACGTCCTCGCCCACCGGCGGGGTGGCGGGCGAGCCGCTATACGACGCACCGGTGGATATGCCGGACGGATCCAAATATCAGGTGTTGCGTTACCAGGGTGTGTTCAGCAGAAAGATGAACCTGGAGAAGTATCCGTTCGACACCCAGGTTCTCGAGATGGTGTTTGAGGACAAGCGCAAGAACGCGTCCGTGATCGAATTCGTTCCTGACACCACCCCCGTCACCATCAACGACGGCGGTGCGATGTCAATCCCCGGTTACGTGTTGGGCAACCCATCGCTGATCGTTGTGCCGCACAAGTACCCGACGAACTTCGGGGATATCTCGGCCAATGCCAGCACGCCCTATTCCCGGGTGATCGTCGCGCTCCCGGTGACCCGAGACGTGTTGCCCTACCTGGTGAAGCTGGTTCTGCCGATCTTCATCGTGGTCCTGATCACCTCGCTGATCTTCCTGTTGCCGGCCCGGTTGGAAGAAGCCCGCGCCGGAATCGGCATCACCGCGATGCTGACAATCGTTGCGCTGCAATGGACCTCGGATAGCGCCCTGCCGTCCGTCGAATATCTGACGCTGCTGGATGTGACCTACATCGTCTCGATGATCTACATCCTCGCGGCGATGGCCTACACGGTGCTGGCCAGTCGCCGGAACCGGGCGGAAATGGCTCAGGCCCTGACGGCGAAACTGGACCGGCGGGTCGGCCTCGTCTCGCTGGTGGTCTATCTGGCGATCCTGGGCCTGACCCTGGCGTACTACCTCAGTCAGCACTACAACGTTCTCGACCAGTACATCTAGTGCCGGGTTCGGGCTACCTCGACACACCGTGGCCCGCTGAGGACGGGGGCGCGGCCAGGCTGCAGGTGCCCAATGGTGTTGCGGGGCTTGGCCTGCGGCCGGGGGAGCGTCTGCTGGCCACGGCGGTCACGCGGGTGATGTCCACCATGACGGTGCTGGGCGCACCCGGTGAGGTCTATCTCCTGACGCACTCGGCACTGCGGGCGCGGTGGGGACGGCCGACGTCATGCCGAGTGTCGCGTATCGACCCGATCACGTTGGCGCCCACCGCCATGTCACCGCGCTTACCCGGCGGACCGATGTGGCCCGGCGGCATGGCACTGCACGCCAATGGCGATCTGTATGTCGTGTACGGGCGCTGGGCGCATCGACTCGATCGGAATTGCGGAGTAAAGGAGGCACTGAAGCTTCCGGTAGACCTGCCGTACAACAGCTTCGTCGTACTGGACAACGGGTTGATCGTGACCAAGAACATCTCGGATAGCCGCAACGCTGTGCTGTCCGTCCTTCGACCCGATCCGCTGGGGTTCGCCTGCGACGATATCGAGTGCCCGGAGCCGTCGATCGCGCGGCTGAGCGCGGTGGGAAACACGGTGTACGTGGTTGGCGTGCACAGTATTTTCCGCTTTGACTGGGCCGGGCAGACACTCGTGCGTGATGAGGGATGGCGATTCGATTATGCGACCGGCACCGCGCAGACCTACGGCTGGGATGTGGTGCTGGCGCTGGGCAACGCCTGGTTCATGGACAACGGTAAACACCGGTACCTACGGTCCATGATCGGTCGGGGAGTGAGCCACACGCCGAACCGGCTGATCCGGGTGAACCTGTCCGATTGCACTGACGTTGAGACCGCTGAGGTTTCCGGTATCCCGGGCGGGACCATCACCAATCCGCCACTGGTGGATGAGGGCCGACGGATTGTGGTGGGGTACGACTCGGCGAATCGGGTACTGCGGGCGTGGTTGTTCGACGGCGAACTGAGACACCTCTGGCGCAAAGATGCGTTTGGCGCCGCAAGCCACATGATCTGCCTGCCCGACAGCGGTGAGATCGTGACCAACGACTTCGGCCGCGGCGGCGAACACGTGGTGGTGCTCGATATCGAGACCGGCGCAGAAAAGGGCCGCGCACGTATCGGGGGATTCACCCAGGGTGTGGTGTTTCCGTCACCGGGATGGTCGCGGGA
>JBAXIR010000287.1:0-2074 GCA_037138275.1 Mycobacteriaceae bacterium
CGGGTGTGGTGCACGCCCAACTCGTCGCCGACGGTGAGGTCATCGAAGGACAGCGTTGCCGGGGTGCGGGTGCCGCCGGAGGCAATCCGCATCTCGCCCTCGGGCCGCACCGTCTTCTCGTAAACGCGCTCACCGATGCTCATGATGTCCATGTCGTGCATCATCATTTTCTGCACGGCGGCTTTCACCGCCGGGTTGATGTCATCAGAGGTGACACCCACGACCGTGGTGTGCAGGGTGTGCACCCGCTCGCCGGCCGCGTCGGTGAACGTGTTGGTGACAGTGATCAGATCCCGCCCGGCGATCCGGCGCACCGATGTCAGTTCCACGTCGATATGCAACTCGTCGCCCTCGACGATCGGCCGGTGCTGCTCGAAGACCTCTTCGGTCTGCACGTAGGTGTCGTAACCGACCACCACCTCCTCGAACATCCGGCGATTGCAGGACATACCCGGAGTCGAGGTGAATGTCAGTGGCGCCACCAGACCTGAGTAACCCATCTCCGCGGCAGCGCTGACGTCCCAGTGCGCGGGGTGGTAGTCCTGCACGGCCCGGGCGTACTCGCGCAACTTCTCACGGCCCACCAGATAGGTGCCGTCCATCTGGTAGTAGTGGCCGACCCGGGATTCCAGCGCCGACACCTCTGATGCTGCGGTCATAGATTCGCCCAACTGTTCTGTCGACTCGCTGAGGTCGACCACGTCACCCTAACTGCGTCAGTGTTCCAGCTGAACGACGGTGCGGGATGCAACATTGGGGCCGATCATCTCCGCGATGATCCGCTGATGATCGGGATGGTCGCGGTAGGCCACGAAGGACTCCCGGTCGTCGAACGTACCCACCACTGAAAAATCGCAGGCACCGGGTGTGAACCCGGAGTCTGGGCCGCAGAGATAGCTACGAACACCGTCGAACCGTGCGACAAGGTCACGCAGCGCGTCAGCGACGCCGCTGTCGTCGAAGTTCTTGTCGTTCCACTTGAACGTCACTATGTGGGTGAAGGCCATGGCTCCCACTGTAGGAAACGCGATCAACACGCGCGTCATTGCCGACCGGAGCCGTGGTGCGACGATAGAGCCATGACCGCAACGCTTGTCGCGAAGAATGTGGCCGGCGGATTCGCCCACCGCACCCTTTTCGAGGGCGTGGACCTGACGGTAGCGCCCGGCGATGTCATCGGAGTGGTGGGCGCCAATGGAGCCGGTAAGAGCACACTGCTGCGGATACTCGCCGGCGAGATTGAGCCGCTCGAAGGCACGGTCAGCCTGGCGCCGGCCGACGCGTTCGTCGGCTGGTTGCCGCAGGAGCATCAACGAGTACCCGGCGAGACGGTTTCCGCGTACATCGCGCGACGCACCGGGTGCACCGCGGCGACCCAGGCCATGGATGCGGCGGCCGCGGCGCTGGCGGGGCCCAGGCCCGCTGCTGCGCAGATGGATCCGGCCGACGTCTACGCCACCGCATTGGACCACTGGCTTGCCACCGGCGCTGCGGATCTCGACGAACGCTTGCCCGCGGTATTGGCCGACCTGGGCTGGGAATCCGATGCGCTCCAGCCGGATTCGACGCCGATGACCGCGTTGTCGGGTGGGCAGGCGGCGCGAGTTGGGTTGGCGGCACTGATGTTGTCGCGGTTCGACATCGTCCTACTCGACGAACCTACCAATGACCTCGATCTCGACGGCCTGGATCGGCTGGAGGGCTTCGTCCGCGATCTCCGCGGCGGCGTGGTGCTGGTGAGCCACGACCGGGAGTTCCTGGCCCGCAGCGTCACTCGAGTCCTCGAACTGGACCTCGCTCAGAACACCACCACGGTCTTCGGTGGCGGTTACGACAGCTACCTGGAAGAACGCGAGGTCGCGCGTCGTCACCGCCGCGAACAGTACGACGAGTTCGCCGACAAGAAGGCAGACCTGGTGGCGCGGGCGCGCACGCAACGAGAGTGGTCGAGCCAGGGTGTGCGCAACGCGATGCGTAAGTCGCCGGACAACGACAAGATTCGGCGGCGCGCTGCGACGGAGTCCAGCGAGAAGCAGGCGCAGAAGGTGCGTCAGATGGAGAGTCGGATCGCCCG
>JBAXIR010000288.1:0-2069 GCA_037138275.1 Mycobacteriaceae bacterium
GTTTGGGGCCTGGCCCAGGGCCGGGGCCGGGCTGCGGTCCGGGTCCGGGTCCGGGTCCGGGAGGTGTGGGGCCTGGGCCGGGCTGGGGACCTGGGCTTGGTTTCGGCGGCGGCGGTGCCAACACCGGCACCGGATTATCCGGGACGGGTGCGCCGCCTGCCGCGGGGTTTGAACCGACGAGGCCGCCGGCCGGGGCGGGTCGCTGAACTGCCTCGATCTGTGGAACCGTCGGCCGTGGCAGGGATGGGTCAGCCGCTGCGGGCGGGAACAGCAGTGCGGGCGAGTCGGGCTGCAGTGGCGGCGCGGGGACTTGCAGTTCGAGGACCGGGCGGGGACCGACGGGGATGCCGGTCGGCGGCACTGTGTTCGTGGGCTTGCTGATCCCCGCCGGGGTGATGAAGGGCAGCTTGACAGTGCCGCCCAGAACTGCGGCCAGGCCGGCCCCCAGCGTCAGAACACCGAATATGCTTGCCGCCGCAATCTGCAGGTACAGACGTTGCGGGCGGGCGCGCGACGCTCGGTGCTTCTCGAGGTCGACGACTGCGGCATCGTCGATCGTGTCATCGTCGGCCGTGTCGTCGACAACGAGGAGCTCAGCCTGCGGATTCAAGCCCTTCAGGTAGGGGCCGAAACACTCGTTCGCGTAGTCCGCGACCTCCGCTCGGGTGGTCAGTGGCCGCTCCGGTCGTTTCACGGTCACCAGTGAATAGGCGAGCCGTACGAAGACGTCGGCGACTGGTTCGAGATCCGCCGGAGTGTCGTCGGTGGTGGTTCCTGCACGTCGAAGTTGGTCGGCGACCAGCGGAACGCTTGCCTCCATCACCGCCGCTGCCGTGCTCGACATCATCGGCGAGGATTCGCTGGACTCGGTATTGAGCTCGCGGGTGGCAAGAGGATGGCCTTGAACTGCCCAGACGACGTCGGTGAAGGCATGCAGGGTCCGGTCGGCGAACGCGGTGCCATGCCCGGCGGCCTGCTGGAATGCGGTGTCGAGCAGTCTCGTGAATTCACCGACGATGGCGGTTTTGAGGAGATCGACCTTGCTGGGCCAGCGCCGGTAGATCGTCATGTGCGAGACGCCGGCGTATTTCGCGACCAGTTCGACCGTCGCCCGTTTGAACCCGAAGTCCCCGAGGACGCGGATCGCGCCGTCGAGAATCTTCGCGCCGGTGGGGTCGGGCTTCTGCGCTGTCACAGCCCCGCCTTTCCCGTACGACGTGTCACGACCACCCCACTCCGGATCCTACTACCCAACCATCCCGATCCGACGATTCAGGTCATCCAGCCGGCTGGGACCCGAACCGCCGAATCTGAGGGAGTTATCCGCCGCGCTCAGGTTTCCTCACGAATTGGTCCTTGACTTCAGCCCAATGAGGTGATGTTATGACCTCAATAATTCAATAACAACTGCTGATCAGAACAAGGTTCGACCCCGTCCAGATTTCTGGGACGCCGCCGAGATGCAGGATCACTGAGCTCAGGAACAACTAAGGAAAAGGACGGGCAGTCATGTTAGGAACCGCCAAAGTCATCACAATCGGGCGCGTCGGCGCCTTGGCCATCGCCCTCGGTATCGGCGGTGCGATCGCGGCGGCACCGGCGTGGGCGGACAGTTCCGAACCGGCGTCCTCAACCGGTCGCCCGGCCGCGGCGACGCACCGAGCGGACCGCGGCGCGGCGACCCGGGCGACGGCTGGCGCCGGCGACGTCGCGGCATCCCGGATCGCCTCGACCGCGTCGACTGCGGGTACGGCCGCGGCGGTCACAGCTCGGCAGGCCGCCGTCCCGCAGCCCAAGCCACCACGGCCCGGTGTCAGCTACCGCTCGATTGACGGCACCGGTAACAGCCTCGCCAAGTCGGCGCTCAATGCGGCCGGAGCGACCTTCGGTCGGATCGGCGCCGCCCGCTTCGCCGACGGCATCGCGGCGCTCCGCACCGACCTGCCCAACGCCCGCACCGTCAGCAATCTGGTCGTCGCCGGCAATGCCGAGACCCCGAACGCCGAGGGACTGTCCGGGATGATGTACGCCTGGGGTCAGTTCATCGACCACGACATCAACCTGACGCT
>JBAXIR010000289.1:0-2057 GCA_037138275.1 Mycobacteriaceae bacterium
GCCGAACTTATAAACTGCCTAGCCGATCAGCCGCCCGGTGCCGGGACAGGCGCGGGCTCGTCGGCCGGAGCAGGCGGCGCTGGCTCACCGACCGGCTGGTCGGGTGCGGCCGGGGCGGGCGGCGGTACGTCGGCAAGAACGAACGGCACCGGGGCCGAGCGCAAATTCCCCAATTGGACGACCAGGTTGTAGGTGCCGACACCGATCGGCTCCCGCGGCAGCGGGCACTGCGGGGCCGATCCCATGGCGGTCCACGTGACTTCGGTGGTGACCTGCTCGCCTGGGTTAAACGTTTTCACCAGGGTCTCGTTTGATGGTGCGCAATCCAGGTTTGACCACAGCCGCGTGTTGTCCAACGTGAAGACGTAGGCGGCCAGCACCGCAGCCCCGACATCGCGCTTGCAGGCGACCAGACCGATATTGGTGACGACCATGGTGAACTTCGGCTGGTCCCCGATGACGTACTGCGGTGAGTTGGTGATGCCCTTCACCGCCAGCGTCGAGTCGGGGCAGTCATCGCCGGCCTGCAGGATCGGCGGAGGCTCGACGGCTGCGGTGGGCGTCGGCGTGGGAGCGGCACTGGACTCGGCCGGGGCGATAACGGGAGTCTTGTCCTCCGGCTGGGGAGTTTGAGTTGTGCTGGTGCTGGCGGTCTTGGCTGAGTCCGAACCCCCGAAGATGGCGAAGGCGATTCCGGCAACCAGTGCGATGGCGAGCGCGACGATACCGAGTGCGAGTCCCCGGCGCCGCCAATAGACCTGCGGCGGCAGTGGGCCCTGCGGTTCGAGATCCAGCACGTTCTTACCGTAAGGGCAGGTCACCATCAGCCGTCCGACCGCGCCCGGCGTGTCGCCTTTGTCGCCGGTGTTTTGGCGTTATTCGCCGATATCGCCGAGTTGTTCGCGGAGCGTCACGCGGCCGTCGGCGAGACGGTAGGTCAACCCGACGATCGCCAGTTCGCCGCGTTCAACCCGGTCGGCTATCGCACTCGACCGCGCCAGCAGTTGGGAGCCGGTCTCGATGACGTGACGGGTTTCAAACTCGTCCACCCGGGTGAGGCCTTCGCGACGGCCCAGCATGATCGACGGGGTAACCCGCTCCACCACGTCCCGGACGAAACCCCCTGGCACCTGACCCTTGTCAAGCGCATCGAGGGTGGCCTGCACCGCACCGCAGCTGTCGTGGCCCAGCACAGCGATCAGCGGAACGTTCAGCACGGTCACCGCGTACTCGATGGAGCCAAGCACCGCCGAGTCGATGACGTGACCGGCGGTTCGCACCACGAACATGTCGCCGAGGCCCTGGTCGAAGATGATCTCGGCAGCCACCCGACTGTCGGCGCAGCCGAACAGCACCACGGTTGGTCGCTGAGCGACCGCGAGACTTGCCCGATGTTCGATGCTCTGGCTGGGATGCTCGGGTCGGCCCTCGACGAACCGCTCGTTACCCTGCTTGAGTGCCATCCACGCCTGTGCAGGACTGGTATTCGACATGGCTCGTATTGTGCACTCTCACCGGTCGGCGGACTCCATGACCATCCCAGCCGAGGATCTCATCGGGTGGTTCGCGCGAGCCGGACGCGAACTTCCGTGGCGCGGGCCGGGCGTGAGTGCCTGGCAGATCCTGGTCAGTGAGTTCATGCTTCAGCAGACTCCGGTCGCGCGGGTGGCGCCCATCTGGGTGGATTGGGTTGCCCGCTGGCCCACGCCGTCGGCGACGGCAGCGGCCGGTTCCGCCGATGTCCTGCGCGCCTGGGGCAAACTCGGCTATCCACGCCGAGCCAAGCGACTGCATGAATGCGCCGTGGTGATCGCTACCGAGCACGCTGACGTTGTGCCCGATGATGTCGACGTACTCCTGGGCCTGCCCGGGGTCGGCGCCTACACCGCTCGAGCGGTCGCCTGCTTTGCCTACCGCAAAAGGGTTCCCGTCGTCGACACCAATGTCCGTCGAGTCGTTGCACGCGCAATCCACGGCCTGGCCGACGCCGGCAACCCGTCGACGGTGCGCGACCACGCGGATGTCGAGGCCCTGCTACCGGAAGGCGCTGCGGCAGC
>JBAXIR010000290.1:0-1962 GCA_037138275.1 Mycobacteriaceae bacterium
TCGCGGCCTCCGAGCCGAAAAAGCCTTTGCTGGGACTTAACTTAGGTATGGTGCCTCCATCAGGACGACCGTGGCCAAAGGAGTTTCGTAATGCCTTCCGCAATCCGTTCCGCGTTTTCCGCGAGCGTCGCCCTGGCCGCCGCCGGGGTGCTCGCAGTCAGCCCAGTGGCGCCGACTCCCGAGGTGCATGTGCCGACCGTGCAGATCCCCGGGATCGAACTGGCCGCCGATGCCGTGCCCGCACTGGGCGCCATCCCCTACCAGATCCTGGTGAATCTGCTGGGCGATGGCCTGGCGCTGGCTCCGATCGTGATCGGCGGCATCGAGCAGTGCACGGTCTGCATCGGGCCGGTGAGTCCGCCCAGCCCCGCGGCGTCGCCCTTCACCGGCTGGGGCGCCCTCGGGTTCGGCGTGGGACTGCTGACCAGCCCGTTCGCCATCGTGGGCGCGTTGCAGTCCGGCCTGAGCCTCACTCAGGCGTTGGGCGCGGGCATCCTCGCCTTCCAGATTCCGGCTGACAACACCTTCGCCCTCCTGACGGCTCCCCGCGAGCCCATCGGTCCTTACCTTGGCGGCGGATATGAGTTCGCGGCTACCCGGGCCCGGGCGCGCCAGGCCGTTAGCGACGCCATCATCGGCACCCTCGGTGTCGGCCAGCAGGCGCTGACCGGGGTGCGACAGATCATCAACTCGGGCCTGGTGGGTATCACGGTCTTTGCCCAGACCCTGGTTGCTGGTGGGAGCGTCATCGCGGCGCTCCAGGCGGGCCTGGCACCGATCAGTGCGAGTATCACCACCGCTGTGGGAAGCACCGTCGCGTCGATCCAGGAACTCCGCTCGGCTGTGTATAAGGATCTCACCATGGGTCCGGGTCCGAGCACCAAACCGATTCCGACGGTCGCGGCGGCCGCGGTCTCCGCGGCCACGGTGGGAGCGGCCAGAACCGCTACGAAGCCGCGAGCGGCAGCCGTTGTCGCGCCCAACGCAGCCGCGGTGTCCGGAGCCGGCGAATCCGCTCAGGCAGCGAAAAGCCCCAGAGCCACCGGTTCGCGCCAGGCCCGTGCGAACCGGGCCCGGTCGGCGGGCTGAGCACTTAGCGGTTGACCTTCACCCACGCGCCAGCATCGCCGACGATCCCGACCGGCACCGCGCCGGTCAGACTGACATTGCGCACGCTGGGTCCAGCGGCCACGATCGTGGTGTCCTGAATGATCGGCAACACCGTCGCCATTGCCCACAGGCGCGGCTCCACAGCGGCGATGACCCCGTTGATATCCCGGGAGCCGTCAAGGACGCCGTCGATCAGCGGCTGAACACTCGGGTCGCAAATACCGGTGAGGTTGGACGGCGCGCGCACCAGTGGCACGGGCTCGGCCGGGCTGACGGGACCCGGCTGATCACCGGTGGTATCCGGTTGCGGCGCAACAGATTGCGGCACTCCCGGTGAGGTGGTCGGCACCGGTATGGCTTCCAGTGCGGGACATCCGTAACGGGATGCCAGCACGGTCGCCAGGTCGCCGCCCGCGCGGTACCAGCCGACGATGGCGTCGACCCGGTTGTTCAGCAGGGCTGCGCCGTACAGCACCGGTGGATCCAGGGCCAGGACAGTCGCCGCGATACCGGCATTGCGTAATTGGTCAGCCGCGGTGTTGGCGACGGCCACCGATGCGGGGTCGTTGGCGGCGGCCCCGATCACCAACGACAACGCCTCGCCGGCACGGCTAATCCGCCCGCGAGTGGTCTCCTGAGGCAATGGCGCGGGGGCCTCGGGCGAGATGGCCGACCCGGCAGTGCTGCTGTCCACCTGATAGCCCGCCTGCGCGAACAGCGCCAAAGCGCGGTCCCTACCCAGTGGGGCGGGTGCGGTGGCCAGGTAGCCGGGATCGCTCGGGGCACGAATGAGTGCCTGGTCCAAGGTGACCGAATTGTCACTGCCGGCACCGACCGCCGCAAGCAGGTCGA
>JBAXIR010000291.1:0-1959 GCA_037138275.1 Mycobacteriaceae bacterium
TACACGATCTGCGCGAAAAGCTGACCGAGCACCTGCAGATAGTCGAGATCCTTCTGCTGAGCGTCCGTCGGCGGGGCGGTCAGGACCAGTTGGGTGAATGCGTCGATCTGCTCGCGGAAGATCGCCACGTTGGCGAGATGTGCGAACCGCTCGAAGGTGGGACGCCAGTCGGCGAATCCGATCGAACCCAGGCCCTTGGCCGGACCCTGGTGGAACAGATACGCGTCGTCGCCGCCGTCCTGGCGGACCGGGATCACCGAATACTGTTGTGCCGCTCCGTGTGCCGCCCCTAGGTAGCGCGGCATGAATTTCAGCACGAGTGCGATGTTCACGTGTACCGTACCTTCGAGTTTGGGCAGCGCCCGGATATCGGCGGTCGCCCGGCTGAAGTAGGTGTCGCGTTCGAAACCGCGCGCCGCGATGACATCCCACAGCAGATCGATGACGCGCTCGCCCTCGCTGGTCACCTTCGCCTTTGTGATCGGGTTGAACAGCAGGAAGCGCCGGTCGTCCCCGTGCGCGGTGCGGAAGTAGTCAGTCGACCGGGCGGCGAAGATCTTCATCGCCACCAGTCGTGCATAGGCGTCGGCGAGCATCCGTCGCACATGCGGGAAATCGGTGACCCGGTTGCCGTAGAGAATGCGGTTGTTGGCGTGCGTGACGGACTCGAAGAAGGCGTGCTCGCAGATGCCGATACTGGCCCAGCCGAGGTTGACCTTGCCCACGTTGACCGTCGCCAGGGCGGCGTCGAAGGCGGACTTTCCCACGTGCAGGATGTCGGACTGCGTCACCGGATAGGAGTGCAGGTTGAACGCGGCGACGAACATCTGCCCGGCGACGACGTTCCTAATCAGTTCATAGGCCCCGTGGCTGGGGTCGACAAGGAAGAACACATGCTCGCCCGGATGCTCAGGATCATCGTCGGCGAACTTGCCGTACACGCTGAGTCGACCGGCGGCGTTGCCGTTTCCGATGTACCACTTGCCGCCACTGGCGCTGAACCCGTCGGCGGTCCGGCGCAGGATCATGTCCGAGGAATAGATGTCCGCACCGTGTTCGCGTTCGGACAACCCGAAACCGAAAATGTGGCCCTCGTCCAACAGGCCGGCGACGAGTGTGCGCGCGACGTCGTTTGCGCTGAGCCACACCGGGCCCAGACCGAGCACCGAGACCTGCCAGGCATACCAGTGCGCCAGTGAGTAGAAGCCCAGGATCTCGTTGAGTTCATTGATCCGGGCAAGATCCCAGCGCGCATCGTCATTGCCGACCAGTGCGCCGACCTCGGCGGGTGTGCCGAACGTGGCGAAGATCTTCTTGTCGGCGATTAGCTTCAGGAAGTCGCCGTACCACTCACCGGAGTAGTACTCCTCTTTATTTCTCGCCAGGCCCTTACTCTCGAAGAAGTCGATGAGCGCCAGCAGTTGCCCCCTGGTGACCTCATCGAAGGAGCTTGGGTCGTAGGTGCGGGGATTGAACAGCAGGGACATGTGATCCTCCTGGGTTGTCAGCCTAACGCGTCGGTTCGTGTCGGTGGGTTTCTCGACCTCGACCACTGTGTGGCAGCTGAGAATCCGGCCGCCGCGGCCTGGGCCACCATGTAGCTAAATCTCACGGTCTTATCTCTCGGCCGGTGCCGGTTTGTTGGCCAGTTTCCAGTGCATCCAAAATAGTGGAACCACCAGTAGGTAGGCGGCCATATTGCCCACTAGGCCGACGACACCGGATCGGTGCTCGCTGAGCCGGTTCTGCTCCTCGAGCAACTCCCTGTCGACCTCAACCGGTTGGGCGCTGTAGGGATCGATATACGGCGGGCTGGGGTACACCAGGCTCATGACGTTGTCGACCAGGGACAGCGTGGTGAAGATGACCACAACGATGCAGACGAAGCAGACTGCGTAGAGGTATAGGGAACGCCACTCGGTCAACTTCGGCATTGTCAAAATCTAGCAGCGGACCGCG
>JBAXIR010000292.1:0-1958 GCA_037138275.1 Mycobacteriaceae bacterium
CGGAACCTTATGTGCGGTTGCCGGGGAAACCTTGCTGGGTGCGGTCATGGTCAACTCTCCCTACAACGTCGTAGTGCCGTGCCGGGCCCGTCGGCCGATCGACACACAGCTAACGGGTAACGGGGAATTCAGCTTGACAGCTGTGACACAGACCACAACTTCCGAAGCGATTTCTTTCCGTATCCGATACCCGTCCGTAACCGAAAAACCCTGTTAACGGGCCAGACTGACACCCGTGGCCAGATGGCTCGGGACCACCAAGGCGCTAGCCGTGGCGGGAGTGCTCGCCTCGACCGGTGGTGCCGTCGTGGGCGCCCGCAACTTATTGACCGGTCAGGCCGAACAGGCCCGCAACGTCATTCCCAAAGCCTGGGACATCCCACCCCGCGCTGACGGCATCTACGCACCCGGCGGCGGAGGAGTCCGCCGGTGGGAGCGCGGCGCGCCGTTCGACATTCACCTGATGATCTTCGGGGACTCCACCGCCACCGGTTACGGCTGTACCGACGCCGAAGATGTACCTGGCGTGCGGATCGCACGCGGACTGGCCGAGCAGTCCGGCGGATTGGTTCGGTTGGCGACGAAGGCCATCGTCGGGGCATCGTCGAAAGGACTGTCCGGTCAGGTCGACGCCATGATGGTCGCTGGGCCTCCGCCGGATGCCGCGGTAATCATGATCGGCGCCAATGACGTCACCGCACTCAATGGCATCGGGCCTTCGGCGCGCCGACTCGGTGCCGCGGTCCAGCGGCTTCGGTCCACCGGCGCGACGGTGGTTGTCGGCACCTGCCCGGATCTGGGTGTCATCGGCGCCATTCCGCAACCGCTGCGGTGGACGGCCCGATCACTGGGCCTGAGGCTCGCCCGCGCTCAAACCGCCGAAGTGCGCGCTGCCGGCGGAGTGACGGTGCCACTGGCCGATTTGATGGCGCCGCACTTCCAGAACGATTCCGAGGTGATGTTCTCCGAGGATCGCTACCACCCTTCGGCGGTGGGCTACGCACTGGCGGCAGAGCAGTTGTTGGTCGCATTGCGCGACGCACTCGAGGATTAGTCTCTTATCGCTCGCGTTTTTCATCGACGAAGGACGCCAGCGTCGCGGCGATCTTCTGCACGGTGTCGAGATTTCGGGTTGCCACAGCGATCACCAGATCGAAAAGTTCGTCGTCGGTTGCCGTGATGCGGTGGTCATTGAGTTCGTAGAACAATTCCAGTGCCGCGAGCGACAGACGCTTGTTGCCGTCCAACAGGGCATGATTGACCGCCAACGACTGGAACAGCGCCGCGGCCTTCTCGTGAAAGGTCGGGTAAGCGTCTTGCCCGAAGGCGGTGGCCTGCGGCCGCGCTAATGCCGATTCCAGCAAGCCATAGTCGCCCACCGTGAATCCGCCCCTGTCCGCAAGCGCCATGAGGTCATCCAGCGCCAGATACTCCGTCATGCATCGGACAGGCGGCGGAACAGATCGCCGCGATCGGTGAAGATCCGTTCGATGATCTCGTCGCGGCGCGCGGTGCGGCGGTCCAGGTAATCATCGACGGCCTTCAGCACGGCGGAATGCATGGACACACCGTCGCGTTCGGCGGCGGCGCGCAGTTTCGCGGTCTGCTCGTCGGACAGTCTCAGTGTCATAGCCATACCGCCATGGTATCAGCGTGGTGTCACTGGCCGAGTGGAGTCGGCAAGACCAGGATGGGCTAGGTTTTTCAACAACCCCGCGTCACCGAAACAGGAGTCACCTCATGCCCGAAGCCGTCATCGTCTCCACCGCGCGCTCCCCCATCGGCCGCGCCTTCAAGGGCTCGCTGGTGAGCATGCGCCCGGATGATCTGGCCACCCAGATGGTGCGTGCGGCACTGGACAAGGTGCCCGCCCTGGATCCCCACGACATCGTCGACCTGATGATGGGCTGCGGTCAGCCCGGAGGCGAGTCCGGCTTCAACATCGCCCGCGTGGTGGC
>JBAXIR010000293.1:0-1946 GCA_037138275.1 Mycobacteriaceae bacterium
GCCGGTTGATCTCCCGGCTCACCAAAGACAGTGTCGCAGTGAGGAAGTCCAGCGGACCGGTCGGTGCGCTGGTGCTCTTACCCGACGGTGACGGATTCGGAACCGATAGCTGGCCGGTCGCTGCTACCGCTGCGGCAGGCCGCGCCACGACCCGGGACGGCATGGTCCGCGCGACTGGCGCCGTGGATGCAGTGGCCGCCGGCACGGTAGGAGCGGATGCCTCGATCGCGGGTGTCTCGGGTGCGGTTGTAGGTGTCGGTGCCGGGACTGCCCGCGACGAGGACGACAGATCGACCCGGGCCACACTCAGCTTCGGTACAGACCCGCTTGGCCGTTGATGTGAGTTGCGTTGTGCCGCGGCGGGCCGGGATGCCCGAGAGGTCGGCGAGGTGTTGGTCGATGCAGTGTTATTCGCCACAGCTCTGTCGCGGGCTCTGGGCGAGGCGGCTGAGGAAGGCGTCGATGACGGATCCGAATCATCGGCCGATGCCACCCACGACGGGGTGGCCACCGCGCCGCCGATGCCGAGGGCGATGGCCAAAGCGCCGATCCGTCCGATGAATGTGGATGCTTCAGCTGAGAACATGGCTGCCTTCTCTCACGTTTTTGGTTACGAACGTGACCAGAAATTAGCACCGGTTTGTCGGAGCGGTGGGCTGTCGGAGACCCAACCCGGGGATGTCACAAAGTTCTTAGAATTGCCTGACAATCCGCTGAGACGACGAGCATAAGCACGAGGGGTAACAGTCGCGCAAGACCCTCTCGGCGGGAGCCCCCCCGCCGGCCAAGCTCTTCACTCCCGCGCCTACTGATCAGGGCAAACAAGCGAACTACGGCACCGATCATCGCCCTGTGGGCGAGCCCGACCGGAACCCGCACGTCAGTGGGAAACGCTCAGCAATGTGTCGACCGCGAAGGGCGCGGCCGGGCAGTTTGAGCAACTGCCAAGCCGGTCGGGGTATAAACAAATGAATTGTGGGAATCGGTCAGTTGCCGGGGGGCGGTTATGACACTGCGCGAGTCGCGAGGCTCCAGATGGGCGGGTGTCTCGCCGTCTGACCGACAAGCCGAACGGCGGCGGTTACTCATCCGCGCGGGGTTCGAATTGTTCGGCGACGGCGGCGAGGCCGCGGTGTCCGTGCGTTCGGTGTGCCGGACCGCGGTGCTGAACTCACGGTATTTCTACGAAAGCTTCACCGATATCAACGCATTGTTCGGAGCGTTGTACGACGAGGTCGTCATCGACTTGGGTGGGGTCCTGACCGCGGCGATGGCCGAATTTCCCGATGCAAACCGCGCCCGGTTGCGGGCTGGGATCAGGGTGGTCCTCGAATTCACCGCCGCCGACCGCCGCCGGGGCAGGGTCCTGTTCGCCGGCGCCGGCACCAATCCGGTTTTCGCGATCCGCCGCGCGGCGGCCACGGCTGCGTTGCGCAGGGTGATCCTGGCCGACCTCCAGCGAGTTGATCCCCGATCCGATCCGAAGTCGCGCGAAGTGCAGGCCGCGATATATGTCGGGGCGCTATCCGAGATGGCTCGCGAGTGGACGATCGGGGCGTTGGGCGACGACCTCGATCTCGTCCTCGACGCCGCGATGCGAATCTTGACGCCGAAAACGGTTCGCAGCTAGGCCGCCGGGCAGTCCTGGCGGTTGGCCGACTCCATGGCCTTGGGCGCGCCCTCGATAGCCTGGTGAACTACCTCGAGCACCGCGGGATCCCATGTCAGTGCGGTCTTCCATTCCAGCCCGGCCAGGTTGGATACGTAGATGGAGTGGGTGTCGTCGAAGGTGAAACACCGCCGGTGCGGCAGCACCGGGTCGGTGAGGTTCTTGGCCAGTGCGCTCTGCAGCGAGACGATGCCATCGTTCGGCCACACCGCGGGATTACCCGGGCCGGGCAGGGTGAACTTCTTACCGGCGATCAGCACGACCGGGATATTGGTCA
>JBAXIR010000294.1:0-1929 GCA_037138275.1 Mycobacteriaceae bacterium
GTCACGGCAGCAGAACTTTGTGATCGGTTCATCACGGACAGTCTGGCAGGGCTGGTCCGCACTGCTGACCGGGAACTGCCAGGAACAGCTGGTATGTTCCGGCCGAACAGGCCCGATTCCCCGAATTACAGGAGCTACCCGATGCTGACCACATTCAACGGTCTTCCCGTTCACGCGTTGCTGGTCCACTTCATCGTGGCGATTGCGCCGCTGACCGGTCTCCTGGTGATCCTGTGCGCGATCTGGCCGGCGGCGCGACAGCGCATGGTGTGGCTCGTGCTGGTGCTCGCCGTGGCAACCGCGGGCATCACCCCGTTGGTGACCAACTCCGGTGAGTGGCTGGAGCACAACATCGAGGAGTCGGCATTGGTCCAGAGGCACGCCGAGATGGGCGACACGATGATCTACTTCGCCCTGGCCCTTCTCATCGGGGCGATCCTGGTTGCGGCGGCACACGTACGCGCCAGCCGCGGCAAACCACTGTCGACCGCGCTGACCGCAGGGATCGCCGTGTTCGTCGTGGTAGCCGCTGCGGCCACCACGGTGCAGGTCGTCCGCATCGGCCACTCCGGCGCGGAGTCGGTGTGGAGCGACGCGCTGCCGATCAGCGCGGCGGGTGGAGCCGAAAGCGGCGAGTAGGGGACTACCCGTCTCCGGAAAATAGAACACGTTCTACTATCACGGGGTGCGATTCACATACGCCGAGGCGATGACCGACCCGAGCTTCTATATCCCGTTGGCCAGGGCCGCCGAGGCAGCCGGCTATCACGCGATGACGATCCCCGACAGCGTCGCGTACCCCTTCGAGTCTGACTCGAAGTACCCGTACACCCCCGACGGCAACCGGGAGTTCCTCGACGGCAAGTCTTTCATCGAGACTTTCGTGATCACCGCGGCACTGGGCGCAGCCACCACCACGCTGCACTTCAATTTCTTCGTACTCAAACTCCCCATCCGCCCGCCGGCCCTGGTCGCCAAGCAAGCCGGCTCGCTGGTCTCGCTGATCGGCAACCGGGTCGGTCTCGGGGTGGGTACCAGTCCGTGGCCCGAGGACTACGAGTTGATGGGAGTGCCGTTCGCCAAGCGGGGCAAGCGGATGGACGAGTGCATCGAGATCATCCGCGGGCTCACCACCGGCGACTACTTCGAGTACCACGGCGAGTTTTTTGACATCCCCAAGACCAAGATGACACCCGCACCCACCGAACCAATCCCGATCCTGATCGGCGGGCACGCCGACGCCGCACTGCGCCGAGCGGCGCGCAACGACGGCTGGATGCACGGCGGTGGCGAGGAGGACCTCGATGAACTGCTGGCCAAGCTCAACCGCTACCGCGAGGAAGAGGGTACAGCCGACAAGGACTTCCAGGTCCACGTCATCTCGATCGACGGCTTCACCGTCGACGGTGTGAAACGTCTTGAGGACAAGGGCGTCACCGACGTCATCGTCGGCTTCCGAATCCCCTACATCAACGGACCCGACACCGAACCGCTGGACGCCAAGCTCCGCAACCTGGAATGGTTCGCAGAGAACGTCATCGCGAAAGCCTGAGTCCTGCAGCGGGCCCAGCCTTACAGTGGATGCAGCCACCCCAGCCGGTCCAGTGCAGCATCGAGACCGTCGAGCCGGGCACCGTCGATGGCGTTGAGCACCTCGGGTCGGTGGAGGGTGATCCGGGCGATGCCGGCTTCGGGGACGTCGAATGCCACTGCTGCCATGCCGCGACGATAGCGATGCGTCCGCGCTACCGTGCAGGGCATGGACCAATACCGCGACGTTTTCCAAGCCAGCGTGGACGATCCGGCGGCTTTCTGGGCAGCCGCCGCGCGTGCGGTGACGTGGACGCGGGAACCCCGGCGGATTCTCGACGACGACAACCCGCCGTTCTACCGGTGGTTCCCCGATGCGGAGTTGAACACCTGCGCCAA
>JBAXIR010000295.1:0-1927 GCA_037138275.1 Mycobacteriaceae bacterium
CAGCGCCGCTTTCATCACGCGCCACGGCGGTCACCTGCGCAGCAGCTAACGGCCGATCCGCAGTTCCGGCCGATATTGTCTGTAGCTGAGCCAGCCCGCCGGAATTCCCCGGACCGTAACGTTGGAGATGCCGTCGCCGATGTCCATTCCAGGAGAGCGTCTCGACGCTGCTGTGGCGCAGGCCGTGGCAGGCGATCGGAATGCCCTCCGAGAAGTAGTGGAGATCATCCGCCCGATCGTGGTCCGGTACGTCCGGGCCCGAGTGGGGGCCGCAGAGCGCAGTGGGCTCTCGGCTGACGACGTTGCTCAGGAGGTTTGCTTGGCCGCCATCCAGGCGCTGCCGCGCTACCAGGACCAGGGACGCCCCTTCCTGGCCTTCGTCTACGGCATTGCGTCACACAAGGTCGCCGACGCTCACCGCGCGGCCGGCCGTAACCGCTCCGAGCCCACCGAGGTGGTACCGGAACGGCTCTCGCTGGATGCGGGTCCCGAGCAGATGGCCATTCAGTCCGATTCCTCCGCCCGGATGACCAAGCTGCTGTCGATACTTCCGGAGAAGCAACGCGAAATCCTGACGCTTCGGATCGTGGTGGGGATGTCCGCCGAGGAGACGGCCGAGGCCGTCGGCAGCACTCCCGGCGCCGTGCGGGTCGCCCAGCATCGTGCCCTGGCGCGACTGAAGGCGGAGATCGACGGATCGGGGTTCGACTATGTCTGATACCGGTGGGCCTGACACCCGCGGGCCTGACCCCCGTGACTTCCGCGGCGGGCCCGGTGACGAGCCGTCGCTGGATGCGATCCGCAGCAGCGACGACTTCATCAGCGCGCTTGCCAACGGCGGGCCGGCGACACCGCGTGACGCCGCAGACGCCGACCTGGCAGCACTTCTCGGCGGCTGGCGAGACGAGATGCGCTTCCCGCCGGTGACCGGCCTGATCTCAGAATCCGACGCGATCGCCGCGCTGAATACCGGACTGGCGCAGCAGCCGAACCGCGTCAACCGGGAGGTTCGGGACATCCGGTCGTCGGCCACCACGCGCAGCAGGCGTGGACTGAGCGTGGTCGGTGCCGCGGCCGCTGCCGTGATGTGTATCGGTGGATTCGGTGCCGTGGTGGCGGGCGCCGGCCCCGGCGATGCCCTCTATGGGCTGCGCACGATGCTCTTCGGCGCCCCGACTCAGGTCCGCGATGACCAGGTGGCACTCGCTGCGCGCACCGAACTGAATCAGGTGCAGGATCTCATCGCCCGCGGCGACTGGGAGCAGGCCCAGGATAAGTTGGTGGCGGTCAGTTCCCAGGTGGAGACACTCGGGGATGTGCCGCAGAAGCAGGAGTTGATGCAACAGTTCAACGACCTGTCGGCCAAGGTGGTGGAGCGCGATCCAGAAGCCACGGCCGCGCCGGGTATCACCTACACCGTGCCGCCATCGGCCACCGAGTTGGTGCCCGCGGTTGCGCCGCCCACCAGCACGCCAAGTGCGCCGTCGTTGACTGATTCTGCGACGACCACGCCGGAGTCGACCTCGTCGGGCACCGGTATCACGTCGACCTCAGCTTCGCCGGCGACGAGTCCTTCCCCGACCACGACTGCCGCTGCGACTAGCGCTGCTCCGACGACGAAGTCCCCGACGACGACTGCCGCCCCGACGACTGCGACCGCGACGACTGCGGCCCCGACGACTGCGGCCCCGACGACGACTGCGGCCCCGACGACTGCGGCCGCGACGACGACTGCGACCGCGACGACTGCGGCCCCGACGACTGCGGCCCCGACGACGACTGCGGCCCCGACGACAAGTGCCGCGCCGGCCGCGACGACCTCGGTCGCTGCGAAGTCGTCAACCCCAGACCAGGCCACGGCGGTGACCACGACGGCCGCTCCGGCGCAGGCGGTGACCACGACGCAGGCGCCCCAGACCACGGCTGC
>JBAXIR010000296.1:0-1893 GCA_037138275.1 Mycobacteriaceae bacterium
CGGCCGGCGCTGTGCAGGTCGTTACACGCCTCGAAGACTCGCGCCGCCATACTGGCCTCCGCTAGCTTGAGATAGCTGCGCGGGTCGTAGACCTTCTTGTTGCCGACTTCGCCGTCGATCTTGAGGACACCGTCGTAGTTGGCGAACATGTGCCCGGCGATCGGCCGGGTGAATGCGTACTGGGCGTCGGTATCGACGTTCATCTTCACCACGCCGAAGCGCAGTGCGTCCTCGATCTCCGACTTCAACGATCCGGAGCCGCCGTGGAACACGAAGTCGAAGGGCTGAGACCCTTGCGCCAGACCGAGTTTCGCGGCGGCGACCCGCTGGCCCTCGGCAAGCACGTCCGGCTTGAGCTTCACGTTGCCCGGCTTGTAAACGCCATGCACATTGCCGAAGGTGGCCGCGAGCAGATAACGGCCGTTCTCCCCTGCCCCGAGCGCATCGACGGTCTTCTCGAAGTCCTCCGGGCTGGTGTAGAGCTTCTCGTTGATCTCGGCCTCCACGCCGTCCTCCTCGCCACCGACCACACCGATCTCGACCTCGAGGATGATCTTGGCCGCCGCGCAAATCCTCAGCAGATCTTGGCCGATGGCCAGGTTCTCGGTGATCGGCACGGCCGAGCCGTCCCACATATGCGACTGAAAAAGGGGGTTGAGCCCCTTGGAAACACGCTCCGTGGAGATGGCGAGCAGTGGGCGCACATAGGTGTCGAGTTTGTCCTTGGGGCAATGATCGGTGTGCAGTGCCACGGTGATGGGGTACCGATCGGCGATCACCCGCGTGAACTCGGCCAGTGCCACCGCACCGGTGACCATGTCCTTGACCCCCGACCCGGAAGCGAATTCGGCTCCACCGGTGGAGAACTGAATGATTCCGTCACTGCCGGCGTCGGCGAATCCCTTGATCGCAGCGTTGACGGTCTCCGACGAGGTGCAGTTGATGGCCGGAAACGCGAAGGAATGCTCCTTGGCGCGATCCAGCATCTCCGCGTAGACCTCGGGCGTGGCGATGGGCATGGAACGTCCTCTCCGGCGATCGGGAATTCTTCTCGCAGTATGTCAAACAGTCGGCCCTGGGGTGTCGGCACGGCCGACCGGTATCTTGATCGCTGATGATCACCACCACGCTGGCTATGCCGAACATCCTCGATCCGATGTACTGGCTCGGCGAGGGCGGCATGTTCGCCTCGGCGGTACTGCCGGGCATTCTGATTATCGTCTTCATCGAGACCGGCCTGCTGTTCCCACTGCTGCCCGGTGATTCGCTGCTGTTCACCGGCGGACTGCTGGCTGCCGCACCGAATCCCCCGGTGAACATCTGGGTACTGGTCGTCAGCGTCTCGGTGGTGGCGGTACTGGGCGATCAATGCGCCTACTTCATCGGCAGAAGGATCGGACCCGCCCTGTTCGACAAGGAGGATTCGCGGTTCTTCAAGAAGCGCTATGTGAGCGAGTCACATGCCTTCTTCGAACGCCACGGACCGAAGACCATCATCCTCGCGCGTTTCGTTCCGATCGTGCGCACCTTCACCCCGGTGCTGGCCGGCGTTTCCGCCATGCGCTATCCGGTGTTTCTCGGTTTCGACATCATCGGCGGCGTGTTGTGGGGTGCCGGCGTGACACTGCTCGGCTACTTCCTGGGCAACGTGCCATTCGTCAAGAGCCACATCGAATTGATGATCCTGCTGATCGTGTTCCTGTCGGTCCTGCCCGGCCTGACCGCGGTCGGCCGCAATATGCTCAACCGGCGGGGCACGCGCTAATTCGGTTGCGCGCCTTGATGTTGCGCGACGACATTCGCGGCCTCCATCAGCATCCACCCCGAAACCTGAACCGACAGATCGCGCTCGGGTGCGGCGGATTCGATGACCGTGCCCTCGACGAACTTTGC
>JBAXIR010000297.1:0-1872 GCA_037138275.1 Mycobacteriaceae bacterium
GCCGAATCAGATAATTCTTCGAACATGCTTTCGATAGTAGAGGGCACCCCTGACACGTTCGGGCCGGCGTCAGTCCCCCGAGATGTCGAGTCCGTGCGCGGCGGCGAAGGCCAGCCCCTGGGCGACGTCGATGCGCGCACCCCGGCAGGCCGCGGTCGTCCATAGGTTGGGATCCACTCGTGCCCCGCGCAGATCCGCCTCGTCGAGCTTCAAGCCCTGCGTACGCACACCGGACAGGTCGGCGCCCCGCAGCACTGCCGTGCGCAGGTCAGCCCGCACCAGCGAGGCCTCCCGCAGCCGACAGCCGGACAGATCGACTCCACGCAGGTCCGCGCCGGCCAGCACCGCCAGGGTGAAGTCGACCTCTTCGCAGACGATCGGCCGCATCCGGCACTCCTCGAACGTCGATCCCAGCATGCTGCAATTTCGGAATACGCTGTGCCACAACGTACTCCGCACGAATCGACAGTTGCGGAATGCCGATCCCAGATGCTCCGAGTCGGAGAGGTTGGTACCACTGAAATCGCATTCGGTGAAGACCACCCGCTCGGTGCGCAGACCGGTGAGGTCCTCATCGCGGAAATCGTGACCGGTGAACTCGCGATCTGCCCAGTGCTGCACAACTGAAGATCATGTCTGGAGATGTAATAAATTGCTTCGAGAAGGTTGGACTCGGCAGGAGGTGGGCGATGGAGACCGGGCGATTTCAGCGGTGGTGGCTTGGCGCCTGCGTCGTGGCGCTGATCCTGGCCACCTGGGCCGGAGGTTTCAGTCTGCTGATCGCCGGAGTCTTCGTCGCCATCTTTCTGACCGGCGCGGCGCTGATCAAGGGATCCTGAGCCGTGCGGCACCTGATGTTCCGCGGGCCGGGTGATCTGGGCTGGCAAGAGTGCCCGGCACCAAGATTGATTGATCCGCGCGACGCCCTGGTACGCCCACTGGCCGTAGCGCGCTGCGATCTTGACCCGATCATCGCGCTCGGGCTTTACCCGATCACCCCACCGTTCGCGATGGGCCACGAGATGGTGGGTGAAATCGTCGACCTCGGCGACGCGGTAACGGTTGTGGCCCCGGGGCAACGGGTGATCGTTCCGTTCCAAGCGAGTTGCGGTGACTGCGCGCCCTGCCGCCGTGGGCATTCCAACGCGTGCGCCTCGGTTGCGCCGGGCACCGCGTTCGGACTCGGGCCGCACGGCGGTGTCGATCTCGGCGGCGCACTCGCCGATCTGGTGCGCGTCCCCTTCGCAGACCATGCGCTGCTGCCATTACCCGATGGCATGGATCCGGTGATCGCCGCCGGCATCCCCGACAATGTCAGCGACGGCTACCGCTGTGTGGCTGGACCGCTTTCCGAGACACCGGGCGCTTCGGTTCTCGTCGTCGGCGGACTGGCGCCGTCAGTCGGGCTGTTCGCGGTCGCCTCCGCGGTCGCACTTGGTAGCGAACGAGTGGTCTATGTCGACCACGATTCTGAACGCCTCAATCTTGCAACGGCTCTCGGTGCTATCGCGGTAGAGGCGCCACTGGATGCGCTCAAGGGCGCGATCGGCGAGGAACGGTTTCCGATTACCGTTGATGCCTGCGTACTGGACGCCGGCCGCGACCTCGCGCTGTCGGCCACTGCACCGTGCGGCACCTGTACGAGTGTCTCCGGGGGCGCGACCCCTAGCGCGACGCTGCCACTGCAGGCCATGTACCTGAAGGGCGTTCGGTACGAGATCAGCCGGGTGCACGCCCGGGCCACCGCGCCGGCGGTCCTCGAACTCGTCGCGTCCGGACGGCTGGATCCCGGTGCGATCGTCACCAGAGTTGCCACCTTCGATGAAGCACCGGAGGCGATGGTGGAACCTGCCGTCAAGATCGTGTTCGTGC
>JBAXIR010000298.1:0-1865 GCA_037138275.1 Mycobacteriaceae bacterium
CCCAGATGCGGCTGGCACCGGCCCGGCTCACCCACTGCATGCGCTGGCTCGGCGCGGCGTCGCGGGCACAGTCGATCGCAATCAGCCACGCCCGCACCCGTACCGCGTTCGGCAAGCCCCTTGGCGAGCATCAGGGGGTGAGTTTCATGTTGGCGGACAACGAGATTGCGCTGCAGCAGTGCCGGCTGGCCATCTGGTGGGCCTGCTGGACTCTGGACAACGGCGCCAAGGGCCGACATGAAAGCTCGATGGTGAAGGCTGCCGTCTCCGAAGAGCTTTTCAAGGTGGCCGACCGTTGCGTCCAGGTGTTGGGCGGTATGGGGATCTCCGACGAGACCCCGGTCGGGATGATCTTCACCGATATGCGCGCTTTCCGTCTGTACGACGGCCCCACCGAGGTGCACAAGTACGCGATCGCGCGCCAAATCCTCCGGGATCCGCAAGGAACATCGACGTGAGCGTGCTCGACTTGTTTCGTCTCGACGGCAAAGTCGTCATCGTCACCGGAGCCTCCTCGGGCCTGGGGGTGTCGTTCGCACGGGGGTTCGCCGAGGCCGGAGCCAACCTCGTGCTGGGTGCGCGCCGGGTGGATCGGATGGCCCAGACCGCGGCACTGGTCGAGCAGGCCGGCGGCCGGGTGCGTACCCATCAGACCGACGTCGCCGATCCGGACCAGTGCCAGCAGTTGGTGGACGCAGCGATGGCTGAGTTCGGCCACGTCGACGTGTTGATCAACAATGCCGGAGTAGGAACCGCCGTTCCGACGTCCCGGGAAACGGCCGATGAGTTCCGCGCCGTGATCGACGTCAACCTCAACGGTTCGTATTGGATGGCGCAAGCCTGTGGTCGGGTGATGGGTCCGGGAAGTTCCATCATCAACATCGCCAGCGTGCTTGGACTGACCACGGCAGGACTTCCGCAGGCGGCCTACAGCGCATCCAAGGCCGGGATCATCGGGCTGACAAGGGATCTGGCGCAACAGTGGAGCGGCCGCAAGGGAATTCGGGTTAATGCGCTGGCTCCGGGTTTCTTCGTCAGCGAGATGACCGACGAGTTGAAGCCGGGCTATCTCGATAGCCTGATGCCGCGGATCGTCATGGGCAGGTTAGGCGATGCCACCGAGTTGGCCGCGACCGCAGTGTGGTTGGCATCGTCGGCCGCCGGCTACGTCACCGGGCAGACAATCGTCGTCGACGGTGGACTGACGATCGCCTAGTGCCACCAATGAAGCCACGACTCGTTTTCGTCGCGGCGCTCTGCTGTCTGGTCGCCATTGCCGGGCTGCTGATCGCCAACCGGTCGGATGACCGCGAGGCGCAACCCACCGTCGCGGCGCCGTCCGAACTTCACGATCTCGACGAAGCGATGCTCATCGACGAGAGCGCCGTACCTCCGCTGGAAGGGACGACCTGGGGCCGCATGGTTGCCGTACCGCGGGGCGCGGAGCCACCCGTCGTCCCGGCGTCTTGTGTGCTGTTCCTGTCACAGGGGACGGCCGCCGAAAAGGGTCTCGCGATGCGCTCATCCAAGAACGCCTCGATCGGAGTCACACTGTCCGTCGGCGTGCCGCGGCCGGATCTGCCGGCACTAGTTGACGAATGCAAGGTCTTCACCTTCGAAGGTGCCGGTGCAAGCTCACGTGTCGAACTCGCCCCGATGCCTGTCGCTGATCTACCCGACGGGGCGATCAGCACCCTGATGCACTGCCGGACTGATAAGGCTGACCAGACCCTTGTCTGGGATATCGCATTGATCGTTGGATACCACCGCAGCGTGCTGGTCACTGCGGAGTACACCCCGGGACCACAGGGCGGTGCATTCGACAGTGGGCTCGCGTCCCGCCTGGGCGAGGTCTACCAGGCTCA
>JBAXIR010000299.1:0-1799 GCA_037138275.1 Mycobacteriaceae bacterium
GGCTACTGCTGCGATCCGGAGGCCGTCAATGACAAGGACGGCATCACCGCCTCACTACTGATGCTGGAGCTGGTGGCCGCACTCAAGGCCGAAGGCAGGGGAGTCCAGGATGTGCTCGACGATCTCGGGCGCAAATTCGGCCTCTACGCGACAAGTCAACTGTCTGTGCGTGTTGCGGACGTCGCACTGATCGCCGACGCGATGGCTCGACTTCGGGCCGACCCGCCGACGGCTATCGGTGGCCGCGATGTGGTGCGCATGGACGACCTCGAGAAGGGCGCCGACGGACTTCCGCCCACCGACGGCCTGCGCTTCACTCTCGAGAATGCCCGGGTGATCATCCGGCCCAGTGGCACCGAACCGAAACTCAAGTGCTATTTACAGGTGGTGGTTCCGGTCACCGGGGATATCGACCAGGCTCGCGCGAGAGCACGGGACGAACTCGACGCGATCAAAGCGAGCGTGACGGAGGCGCTGGAGGTAATGCGGTAGGCTACACATATGTCTACAGAATCGACTACAGTTCGGGTCTCGCTCCGGACGCGTGACCGGTTGGCCGCCCAGGCCCGCGAACGCGGTGTCTCGATTTCCACACTCCTGGAGGAGTTGGCTGCCGGGGCGGATCGTGAAGCGATCTACCGAGCTGAACGCGAGGCCACCCGCGCCGAAGCGGGCAACCACGCCGTCCGCGAGGAAGAAGGGGTGTGGGCAGACACGGCAGCCGACGGCATTGACTGAGCCGCGGCGCGGAGAGTTGTGGCTTGTCGCCTTCGGCGCCGGCCGCACGGGTGAACCCGGCAGGCACCGACCCGCCGTCATTGTGTCCGCCGACGAGATCCTGGCCGGAGTCGAGGATGAGTTGGTCGTCGTCGTCCCGGTGTCGGGCTCCCGTGCCCGGACTCCGTTGCGGCCGGTCATTTCACCAGATGAGGGGGTCGACGCCGACAGCGTCGCGGTGTGCCGCGGCCTGCGCGCGGTGTCCCGGGCCCGGCTGTTGCAGCGCCTCGGCGCGGTCACCCCCGAAACCCTGCGCGACATCGAGGAAGCGCTGGTACTCGTTCTGGCACTAGGGCCGTCGCTCACTCGCTGAGGCTTACCCCGCTGGCGTCAGCACGAATTCTACGCAACGGCTACACTCGTAGCATGTCCGAGTTGCCATCCCGCGAACTGCGAAACGACACCGCGGGTGTGCTGCGCCGGGTCGAGTCCGGCGAAGTCCTCACGATCACGGTGAAAGGTAAACCGGTTGCCCAACTCGCCGCACTTCAGCCGAGCAGAAGGCGATGGCTGACTCGGGTGGAGCTGTCGCAGCGCCTCAAGCGCGCCCAATCCGATCCGGGACTGCGAGGCGACCTCGCTGCACTGGCCGGCGACACTACCGACGACCTCGGGCCGATTCAGTGATAACGGCCGGCGTGCTGGACACCTCGGTGTTCATCGCGAACGAGACCGGCCGTGCGCTCAATGAGTCGGGTATTCCTGAGGCGGTCGCGACGACTGTCGTCACGTTGGCCGAACTCAACGCGGGCATTCTCGCCGCCGGCTCCGCCGAACTCCGCGCCCGACGGTTAGCCACGCTGGATGCTGTTGCGGACATCGTGGCTCTTCCGGTCGATGAGGATGCTGCACGGGTCTGGGCGCGGTTGCGTGTCCATCTCGCCGAAACCGGACGCCGGATGGGGATCAACGATCTGTGGATCGCGGCGATCGCCGTCTCGCGTGGACTGCCTGTCATCACCCAGGACGACGATTTCGCGGCTCTCGACGGGGCGTCTGGGTTTACCGCGATTCTGGTCTGA
>JBAXIR010000300.1:0-1783 GCA_037138275.1 Mycobacteriaceae bacterium
GGTCCAGGGCGGGGTGCTGGGATCCGTCGCCATGGTCGACGACACCGGCGATCCAGTCGCCGGAGACCTCAGCCCGGACGGTCTCAGTTGGTCGGCAGCCGATCCGCTGGATTACAACAAGCGCTACTCCATCACCGCCCGGGCGCTGGGCCTCGGCGGCGTCAGCACCCGGACTCTGAAGTTCGCGTCGCACTCGCCGGCCAATCTCACGATGGCGTATCTGATGCCCAACGACGGCGACGTCGTCGGCGTCGGGCAGGCCATCGCGGTGCGCTTCGACGAGAACATTCCCGACCGACTCGCCGCCCAGAACGCGATCACAGTGACCACCGAACCACCGGTCGAGGGTGCGTTCTACTGGTTGAGCAACCGCGAGGTGCGGTGGCGTCCGCAGGATTTCTGGGAGCCGGGCACGACGGTGAACGTCACCGTTAAGACCTTCGGTGTCGACCTCGGCGGCGGGCTGTACGGACAGCAGGATCGCACCGCCGCCTTCAGCATCGGTGATTCGCTGATCGGCACCGCCGACGATGCCACCAAGACTTTGACCATGCGGCGCAACGGCGCGGTCATCAAGACCATTCCGATCTCGATGGGCAAGGACGCCACTCCGACCAACAACGGCGTTTACACCATCGGCGATCGATATCAGCACCTCATCATGGATTCGGCGACCTACGGCGTGCCATCCGACTCGCCCAAGGGGTACCGGCTCGAAGTGGACTGGGCCACTCAGATGTCCTACAGCGGCATCTATGTGCACTCGGCGCCGTGGTCGGTCGGCGCCCAAGGGTCGACCAACACCAGCCACGGCTGCCTGAACGTCAGCCCCGACAACGCGCAGTGGTTCTACAACAACACCAGGCGCGGGGACGTCATCGAGGTCCGAAATACCGTCGGCTCAGTGCTGTCCGGCACCGAGGGTCTCGGTGACTGGAATATCCCCTGGGAGCAGTGGAAAGCCGGCAACGCGCGGGCGTAGCAGGGACCCGTGGCGGGTGGCCCGCCTGCCGAGGGATGGTGATTCGGCCTCGCTCAGGCTATTCTCAGGTGACTCCAGTGACAGGTGGGGTCAAATTGACGGGAGTTGGGCCATGCAGATCTCAGTTCGTTCGTCCCTGACCGCGGGAATGGTGGCCGTCGTGGGAGTCGGCGCGATCGCGCTGGCACCGGTCGAGTCCGGGGCCCTGAGCCCGCTGACGGTTCCCACTCCAGCCGTCGCTGATGTGACGCTGGCCGCGTTGACCCTGCCCTTCACCGACATCGTCTCGCTACTGCAGTCGCTGGGTATCGGCGGCGCGATCCCCGATATCACCAGCCTGGTTCCAGCGGACTTCGCCAATGCCATCGCGACCGAATTCCTCACCCAGGCCACACCGTTGGTCACCGCGGCGGCCACGGATGTCTTCGCGTACTTCAACTCCACGGTCGCCGGTCTGTTTATCGGACCCACGTCCATTCCGGCGAGATTCGGCGACGCCCTGGGTGCCATACCCGTGGTTCTGGTCACTGCGGTCCAGGCCTTGGCCACCGGCGACCTCCCGACCGCAGTGCAGACTCTGAGCACCGGCCTGGTTGCGCCGATCACCTCGATCCAGCAGGCCGTCCTTGAAGCCACCGGGTCCTTCCAGTCCTTCGTCACCGCACAGATCAACAGTGTGACTACTGCATTGCCCGGTGTTCTGCTCTCCGCGGTGTCGACCGTGATCACCAATGATCTGCAGTCCGTGCTCGCCGCGGTACAGAACGCCATCTCGGCGTTGACCTTTGGGCTGATTCCGCC
>JBAXIR010000301.1:0-1747 GCA_037138275.1 Mycobacteriaceae bacterium
TGTATTCCGCACATCTTGTGGTCGGCATCCAGGATCTCGGCGGTGCCGGATTATCCTGTGCCACATCAGAGTTGGCCTCCGCTGGCGACGGTGGTATGACCATCGAACTCGACAAGGTCCCGCTACGCGCGGCGAACATGAACCCGGCCGAGGTGCTCTCCAGTGAGTCCCAGGAACGCATGTGCGCGGTGGTCTCACCGGAGAACGTCGAACCCTTCATGGCCGTGTGCCGCAAGTGGGACGTGCTGGCGACGGTGATCGGCGAGGTCGCCGACGGTGACCGACTCACGATCACCTGGCACGGCGACGTCGTCGTCGACGTCCCGCCCCGCACGGTCGCCCATGAGGGCCCGGTGTACCAGCGGCCGCTGGCGCGACCGGAAAGCCAGGATGCACTGATCGCCGATACCAGTGCGAAACTCCCACGACCGAAGACTCCAGACGAGTTGCGCGCGACCCTGCTTGCGCTGCTGGGCAGTCCGCACCTGTGCAGTCGGGCGTTCATCACCGAGCAGTACGACCGCTATGTGCGGGGCAACACCGTGCTGGCCGAGCACGCCGACGGCGGCGTGTTGCGTATCGACGAGACCACCGGGCGCGGTATCGCGGTCTCGACCGACGCGTCCGGTCGCTATACCCAACTCGACCCCTACACCGGCGCCCAACTGGCGCTGGCCGAGGCGTACCGCAACGTCGCCGTCACCGGCGCCACCCCGATCGCGGTGACCAACTGCCTCAACTTCGGCTCCCCGGAAGATCCCGGCGTCATGTGGCAGTTCGCCCAGGCCGTCCGGGGTCTGGCCGACGGCTGCGCCACCCTGGGCATTCCGGTGACCGGTGGCAACGTCAGCTTTTACAACCAGACCGGGGCGACTGCGATTCTGCCCACACCGGTTGTGGGCGTACTCGGTGTGATCGACGATGTGCGCCGCCGGCTTCCGACCGGCCTGGGAGCCGAACCTGGCGAAACCCTGATGCTCCTTGGCGACACCCACGACGAGTTCGACGGCTCGATCTGGGCGCAGGTCACCGCAGATCATCTCGGTGGCGTACCGCCGAAGGTGGACCTGGCACGGGAGAAACTCCTTGCCGACGTGCTCACCGCGGCCTCCCGCGACGGACTGGTCTCAGCGGCCCACGATCTGAGCGAAGGTGGTCTGATCCAGGCCGTTGTCGAGGCGGCCCTGGCCGGCGAAACCGGATGCCGACTGGTGCTACCCAGTGGTTGTGACTCCGTCGCTGACGCGTTCGTCTTTCTGTTCTCCGAGTCCGCCGGTCGCGTTCTGGTGGCGGTGCCGCGTACCGAGGAAAGCCGGTTCCGGGCGATGTGTGAGGCCCGTGGCTTGCCCGCCACCCGCATCGGGGTCTCCGACGACGGCTCGGATTCCGTTGAGATACAAGGCCTTTTCACGGTGACACTTGACGAACTACGCCGGATATCCGAGGGAGTGCTGCCCGGGCTCTTCGGATGACCGAGACCCGGGGCAGCGTCGACCCGCAGGCACTCCGCGCGGCGGTGGCCAACCTCGAACGCTGGCTCCGAGACGACACCGCCACTGAACCCGCTCGCGCTGAGATCGCTGAAGCGGTCCGGCTCAGCGCCCGCGCACTGGCCGCACTGGAGCCCGGTTCCAGCGTTGAGGTCCGGATCCCGCCTTTCGTTGCGGTGCAATGCATTTCAGGTCCGAAGCACACCCGTGGAACACCGCCGAACGTGGTGGAGACCGATCCGCGAACCTGGCTGCTA
>JBAXIR010000302.1:0-1745 GCA_037138275.1 Mycobacteriaceae bacterium
CCAGGACCCGGGTGATCATCGGTACCTTCTGCTCTTCGCGCAAGCGCTCATCGGTGCCCTCTGCTCACATCCGGAAGACGCCGAAGTTCGACGTCCCCTCGACCGGCCCATTGGCGATGGCGGACAAACACATTCCCAGCACGGTTCGGGTGTCGCGGGGATCGATGACGCCGTCGTCGTAGAGCCGTCCGGACAGGAACATCGGCAGCGACTCCGCTTCGATCTGCGCCTCGACCGCGGCCCGCAGTGCGGCGTCGGCGGCCTCGTCGACCTGTTGTCCCCGTGCCTCGGTTGCGGCCCGGTTGACGATCGACAGCACCCCGGCCAACTGTGCTCCGCCCATCACGGCGGACTTCGCACTCGGCCAGGCGAAGAGAAATCGGGGGTCGTAGGCTCGCCCGCACATGCCGTAGTGGCCGGCACCGTAGGACGACCCGATCAGCAGTGAGATGTGCGGAACGGTGGAGTTCGACACGGCATTGATCATCATCGCGCCGTGTTTGATCATGCCGCCTTCCTCGTAAGTCTTACCCACCATGTAGCCGGTGGTGTTGTGCAGGAACAACAGTGGGGTGTTCGACTGGTTGGCCAGCTGGATGAATTGGGTGGCCTTCTGCGACTCCTGGCTGAACAGCACGCCGCGGGCATTGGCCAAGATTCCGATCGGGTAGCCGTGCACGCGTGCCCATCCGGTAACCAGGGAAGCCCCGTAGAGCGGTTTGAACTCATCGAAGTCGGAACCGTCGACGATCCGGGCGATCACCTCCCGCGGATCGAACGGGAAGCGAAGGTCGGCCGGAACGATTCCGAGCAGTTCCTCGGGGTCGGCCAACGGGTCGACGGCGGGGTACGGTTGCGGACCGTGTTTCACCCAATTCAGCCGGGCGACAATGCGTCGGCCGATACCGATCGCATCGCGTTCGTCGGTGGCGAAGTAGTCGGCCAATCCCGATGTGCGAGCGTGCATCTCGGCCCCGCCGAGCGATTCGTCGTCTGACTCCTCCCCGGTGGCCATCTTCACCAGTGGCGGTCCGGCCAGGAACACCTTCGAGCGCTCCTTGATCATCACCACGTAGTCGGACATGCCGGGGATGTACGCCCCGCCGGCGGTGGAGTTGCCGAATACCAGGGCGATGGTGGGTATGCCGGCCGCGGACAGCCTGGTCAGGTCCCGGAACATCTGGCCGCCGGGGATGAAGATCTCTTTCTGGGTGGGCAGATCGGCTCCACCGGACTCCACCAGTGAGATCACCGGAAGCCGGTTCTCCCGCGCGATCTGGTTGGCGCGCAATACCTTTTTCAGTGTCCAGGGGTTCGAGGTACCGCCTTTGACGGTTGGGTCGTGGGCCACCAGCATGCACTCGGTGCCCTCGACGACGCCGATGCCGGTCACCACGCTGGCACCTGTGGTGAAGTCCGTTCCGTAGCCGGCCAGCGCGCACAGTTCCAGGAACGGCGAGTCTTCGTCAATGAGTAGTTCGATGCGTTCGCGTGCGGTCAGCTTGCCGCGCGCGTGATGGCGCTCAACATATTTGGGGCCACCGCCGGCCAGGGCCGCGGCCAACTCTGCGTCGAGTTCGGCCAGTTTGGTGACCATCGCCGCAGCGGCGTCGGCATAGGTTGGACCGGACGGGTCCACAGTTGTGCGCAGGGCGGTCATGTCTGATAACCCAGGGACTTTGCGGCCAGTCCGGTGAGGATTTCGGTGGTACCGCCGCCGATGCCGAGGATCCGCATATCTCGGT
>JBAXIR010000303.1:0-1696 GCA_037138275.1 Mycobacteriaceae bacterium
GTGACCGTCGTGCTGGGCGCGGCAGCTGCACCGGCGGTGCTGACCGGTGTGCCAGCCGTACCGGAGGAGGGCACGGGCGCGTCCGCCGGGACAGCCGTCGCCGACGGTACCGCCGGATCCGCCGGGTCGGTCAATACCGGCGACTGGGCCAACTCGTCGCCGGGGAAGCCGGCCTGAAGCAGTGCCGCAGATTCCGCGGTTGCCGGACCCTCCAGCAAGCCGATCGTCGTGGCCTGTTCCGCGCCGGGGTCCACGCTGACGATGATGACGTCGTCCGGTACCACCGCGTCCTGACTGATGTTGATGACCTCCAACTCCGGAGCCAAGCCGTCCTCGGGTGCGGCCGTGGGCAGCTGGCCGTCCAGTGCGGCGGCAGGCGCCTGCGAGGGGTCGGCCGGAGTCTTGGCCGGGGTGGCGGGGGCGCTGGTCACCGTGCGCGGCGTCGGACCGGACAGGCCGCGACCGCACACCGGCCAGGCGCCCCTGCCCTGGGTGGCCAGCACCTTCTCGGCGATGGCGATCTGTTGCTCGCGGGTGGCCATATTGGCGGCCGGGGCGAATTGGCCGCCGCCGTGGCCGGACCAGGTGCTTGGAGAGAACTGCAGGCCGCCCTGGTAACCGTTGCCGGTATTGATGGCCCAGTTACCGCTGGACTCGCAACGTGCCACCTGATCCCACTCGGAGTCGGGCGCGGCTTGCGCCTGTGCAGCCATGCCGACGGCGCTGCCGCCGATGACCGCACCGGTCACGGCAAGCTTGGCGACGCGCAGGGACGAAGTCGTGGGTTTGCGGTGTCGTCCGGCCATGGGTCAGATCCTCTCTACATTGCGCCTGCGAGGTTCTATCCCCGCCCCCATCCGGAGGTGGTCGTGGTTCCCCCCGCTCCGGTGGATGGAGCACGGCGCGAAAAGCGGAGAGGGCCTGCCGCAGCGAGTGCACGGGCCATAGAAGACGGTATCGGCTGGCCTCAGACACGTCACCTTTTCAACAAAGGGGCGTTTTCGCGCTGAATGCAGACGTGAGAAGGGCTAAAACCCCAGCATTGCCGCAGTGAGAACGCCGACGTGATTGCCGCGCGGCCGCGCCGTGATGCATTTGTGATGTGACTCAAATCACTTTTATCCGCCGGCAAAGGGCGGCAGGACATCGAGGGTCTGGTGGTCCTGCAGCACAGTGGATCGATCCCGCACCGCAATGCCGTCACACAGATAGGAGCACTTCTGCAACACAAGTGCTAATTCTTCACTGTGACCACACAGTTTCTCGAGTGCGTCGCCAACCGTCGCGCCCGGATACAACTCCAGGACAGCCGTCTCGGAGCCGGCGGCCGCACCGGCGGCGGCAAAGAGCCGTACGTTCAGCCGGATCGTGGTGGTGAGATCGGTCATAGTCAGCCCCCGATTGCGCTCATCGGACGCTGCGGCTGAACAAACCCGGGCTCATTGATTCCGTGCCCGGCGGCCTTGCGCCACATGGCGGTGCGCCAGGCGGACTCGAGTGCCGCGTCGCCGGCGCCGCCGCGCATGAGCAGTCGCAAGTCGGTCTCCTCGGTGGCGAACAGGCAATTGCGGATCTGGCCGTCCGCCGTCAGCCGGGCACGGTCGCAGGCCGAACAGAACGCGTCGGACACCGAAGCGATGATTCCGACCGTCGCGGGCCCACCGTCGACCAACCACAGCCGAGCGGGTGCCGACCC
>JBAXIR010000304.1:0-1655 GCA_037138275.1 Mycobacteriaceae bacterium
GCGGCAGGCCGCCGGTACCGGGTCTGGTTGTGGTGGTCACGGCCTCATGGTGTCACCTGCCCGCTAAGTGAATTTTTCGTGTACGGCGGGCCGTTTCCCGGACGTGGCCCAGCAGGCGGAGAACGTTCACTGTTCATGAAGTTGCTTGCCATACCCGCGATCGTGATGACATTGGCCCTTGCCGCCTGCGGCGCTACCAGCCCGAAACCCGCGTCCGACGGAGCGTCCAGCGCATCGGCCAACGCCGGGACGGATGTCCCCGCACTCGATGCGGCCGGCTGGACGACCACCACGTACCAGAAGCTGACCGAGACGATCTCCACGTCGGCAGGCCAAGGCAAGATTGCCGTCTTCGACTTCGACAACACCACCCAGGCGCGCGATATCAGCGAGGCGATGCTGGCTGAGGTCCAGCAGAGCAATACCATCGAGGCGGCGTCGCTCTCGCCCGCGCTGTACCCCCCGTTCTCGACCGCCGACGGCACCAAGATGTCGATATCGAACGGGGTGTTCGACTACTACGAGGCATTGCTGGACTCCGGAGGTGAGGCCGACCCGTTCCGCGAGTACTCCTCGCTGCCGATGCCGAGTTCGGTCTTCTACGGGCGTACGGTCGCGGACTTCCTGGCGACGACGTCGGCCGTCTACAACGGTGGTTCCGGTGCCGAGGATCTCAAGACCGGTAAGCAATCGAAGATCCTGGGTGCCGCGCGGCCCTTCATCTACCCCCAGATGGCCGACCTGTACGGCAACCTGCGCAGCAACGGCTACGACGTGTGGGTGGTGTCGGCCGGGATCACCTGGGCCGTGCGCTGGATGGTGCAAAACGCCGTCAACCCGGTGATCGTCGCCAAGTACGGTAAGGATGCGGCCCTGCCGCTGGATCACGTGATCGCGGTCAACACCCTGATGAAGGATCGGTCCACCGGAAAGCTGGTGTCCGATTACGAACTCACCCGGGGCACGCCCGACGACGCCTACATCAATCTCGACCCGGCCCGGATGTCGCAGTTGGAGATCCTCGCCGTTCCCGACGGCCTGACGTCGTGGCGCGGCGGCAAGACCGGCGCCATCGACAACATCATCAGCCGTGGCGAGCTGTTCCTCGTGGCGGGCGACTCGTTCGGCGACGTCGAGATGCTCAACCGGGCGACCAACCGGCTCGTCGTCAGCCGGATGAACAAGCCTGATCTGGCCGAGGGCTTTGCCAAGGAGATCGAGAAGGCGCCGAGCGCCAACTGGATGCTGCAGCCCACCATCAACTCCGCACCGGTCGGATTCCTGCCGAGTAAGTGTGAGATGGCACAGAAGACGTCGGGCAACACCGACATCACGGCGACGACGGACAAGTCCCTGTCGACGCTTGACGGCACCGGAAAGCTGGGCTCGTTCGCGACCTGCTGAGCGCACGCACACCTAGAGCCAGTGTTTGCGCCGGAATGTGACGTAGAGCAGTCCGCAGAACGTGGCGAGGAATACCAGCGCGGCCGGATAACCCCACCAGTAGTCCAGCCCCACCACCCACCGCATTTCGGTGAAGTTCATGCTGCAAATGCCGGTGATGGTGGTGACCGCCACCGCCATGGCCGCCCACGCCGAGATTTTGCGGACATCAACGTTCTGCTGCACCTCGATTCGGGCGTGCGCAGACTGCA
>JBAXIR010000305.1:0-1654 GCA_037138275.1 Mycobacteriaceae bacterium
ACCTAGGGCCAGTGGCCCACCAACCCGCCCGGTGCCATCAGCCCACCCCGCGCAGATGCGTGATCTCGGGAGTGCGGCAGCGCCCGACGCGCACCCCGATGACGTCGATTCGGACTTCCGCCCAACCGGTGTCCTGGCCGGCCAGCCACAGCCCGGCCAGTCGACGGATCCGGCGCACTTTCGCAGGCGTCACTGCCTGCGTGATGCCCCCGAAACCATCGCCGGTGCGGGTCTTTACCTCGACGAACACCACCATTCGGTCGCCCTCGGCTGCGATCACATCGAGTTCGCCGTAGCGGCAACGCCAATTGCGCGCCAGGATTCGCAGACCGAGCGCGCGCAGATGGTCGACGGCCAACTGCTCGCCGGCGGCGCCGAGTTCCTGACGGCTCAGATTCGCATCGGCCGGTGTGTGCATGCAGCAAGAGTGGGCTGCACCGGCGACAGGGACCGTCGAGCGGCAACGCCCGGGCCGGGGTTATCCCCAGTGCCTCAGCCGTGCACAGGCCCTACTCCGGCAGGCGCAGGTCCGGCTTGTCGACCTCTTCGATGTTGACGTCTTTGAACGTAATCACCCGGACCTGCTTGACGAACCGGGCCGGCCGGTACATGTCCCACACCCAGGCGTCGGCCAGCCTCAGCTCGAAATACACCTCGCCGTCGGTGTTGCGTGGCACCAACTCGACGCTGTTGGCCAGGTAGAACCGGCGCTCGGTCTCCACGACGAAGCTGAACTGCCCCACGATGTCCTTGTATTCGCGGTACAGCGAGAGCTCCATCTCGGTTTCGTACTTCTCGAGATCCTCGGCACTCATCAGCTCAGCGGCCCTTCATGTCGAAACGGTTTTTCCTTATGAACAACCCAGTCGCACGCGCCACTCATCTTGTCCCACCCTCCGTCATTGCGCCGCACCGGTGCCACCCGCGCTACATTGATGAACGAGCGCCGGTGCTGGCTGCACGGCCCCCGGTGCACCAGCGCCGAACTGTGCGCCGCCGTGCTGTAGCCCTTGTGCTCGGCGAACCCATAGCCGGGATGCTCATCATCCATTGCCACCATCAGCCGGTCGCGGCTGACCTTGGCCAGCACGCTGGCCGCCGCGATGCAGGCCGCCGCGGCGTCTCCGGAGACTACCGGCAGCGACGGCATCGGCAACCCGGGTACCCGAAAGCCATCGGAGAGAACGTATTCGGGGCGCACCGGCAGTCCGGCGACCGCGCGCCGCATGCCCTCGATATTGGCCGCATGCACACCGCACCGGTCCACTTCGGCGGCCGGGATGAACACCACGTGGTACGCCAGCGCATAGCGCCGAATCAGCGGAAAAAGCTCCTCTCGCATCGTGGCGGTGAGCTTCTTGGAGTCATCGAGCGCGGCGAGGCTCCCGAACCGGTTGGGCCCCAGGACACACGCGGCGACCACCAGTGGTCCGGCACAGGCACCGCGGCCGACTTCATCGACCCCGGCGACCGGACCCAGTCCGCTTCGGTAGAGCGCCGATTCCAGGGTGCGAAGTCCTGCGGACCGCCGGATCACCGCGCGCGGCGGCCACGTGATCGCCACGTCAATCTTGCTGGCGGGCTTCCTGGCGGGCACGGTCAACCCTGCTGGGGGTCGAACGAGGAAACACCGCCCCAGCGCGACGGCGGCCAC
>JBAXIR010000306.1:0-1584 GCA_037138275.1 Mycobacteriaceae bacterium
TCATGAACTCGGTGCGGAGGTAGACCGCGCCGCCGGGCAGGCCGATACCGCCGAGGGCGATGAACAGCAACGGCAGGCCCAGCGACAGCAGTGGGCTGGAGTACTTCAGCGGATTCAACGTCAGATAACCGCGCATTGCGACGTCCTGGTCGCCGAAGCGCCACGCGGTGTAGGCATGGCCGAACTCATGCAGGCACAGCGACACCAGCCAGCCGGCGATGACGAAAAGGAACACCCCGATGTACGCCGACGTCGGCGTCGACCGCCCGGCCATCCAGGCGATCACGCCACCGACCGCGGTAAGGCCGATGAGGGCTAGGAAGATCGGGCTGGGGCGGACCTTCTGGTGCAGGGGAAGAACGCTCACAGCAACGAAACTACCCCGGTGTCAGATTGGGATGAATCCCAGTTCTGCAGCGACGTGCCGTTGCGCTTCGTCGCGCGAGGCGAACGCCCGCGACTCGCCGGCGTTCAACAGCGGCGGAACGACGATGGTCGCGACCGCCAGATGCCAGGCGTCCATCGCCCGCAACGCATGTCGGCGTACGAGTAGCAGGGCTTGTTGCTCCACCTGATCCTGAGGTGCGCCCAGCACGATCACCGGGCCGGCGAGGTCGCCGTCCAGTAGTTCCAGCAAGCCCTTCTCGTCGGCGCGTCCACCGCGGGCAGCCCGCACCAGTGCGCCGGATACCTCAATCCTCGTCCAGGTTCCGGTGACGGTGGCGATGTCGGGGTTAGCCAGCAGCGCGGTGGCCTCGTCGTGGCCGTCCTCATCGACCAGATAGGCGCGGGCAAGAACCGAGGAGTCAACGTAGGCGATCACGGGCAATCACATCCGGTCGCGTTCCTGCCGAAGCAGATCATCGACCATCGCGCCCGTGCCTCGGGTCGACTCGATGATTCGCCGGCGGCGGGCAACCCCCGCCGGGTCTGCGTCCACGGGCCGCAATGTGCCCGACGCTGCCGCGGCAGCACGCACTTCCGCGCCGCGATCACCCCCGTCGGCGTCGGCAGCCGCGTCGAGGATCTCAGTCGCGACGGCATTGACGCTACGACCCTCGCGGGCAGCCCGCGCAACCAAGCGCCGGTGAATGTCTTCAGACATCCGAAGCAGAACCTGTTTCACCAGACGATGCTATCACCGCAAGTCTGGGTGATAGCTTCCATCGTCAGCCGACCCGCAGCCAGCCCGTGGTGTGCCGGTAGACCGTCGACCGTTTCACCTCGCGCGGCCCCGGTTCGCCGTCGCGGACCACCCGCGCACCGGTGGTGCCCAACTGGACGGCGCGGCCGGCCAGCCACCGTCGTCGACCGCCTGTGACCATCGCGCGTAGCCCCGGCATCGCCGCTGTCGGCTCGATGCGCACGCCGGCGATCTCCCCGTCGAAGAGCACCGCGTCATCCACCACGGCCTCACCCCGCAGGGCGCCCGAGCCCTCGGGCGGCAGCCACAGCGCTTCGCCGACCACAACGGTCGCGGTGTCGTCGCGGATCAGGGGAACGCGGCGGGCCACCCCGGTCAGGGCACGGCGCGCACCGCGCCGGCCCGGGACGTGGGCGACCTCGATATCGAGGCGTTCAGCC
>JBAXIR010000307.1:0-1563 GCA_037138275.1 Mycobacteriaceae bacterium
GTCTGCGAGGACACCTCGGTACTCGGCGACGCAGTCTTCTATCTGATGGACCCGGTGATGGGATTCAATGCCGGGTCTGAGTTACCCGCCCTGCACGCAGCCGATGCAGATATCCGCCACGATATGGGTCTGTCGATGGCAGATGCCGTTGCGCGACTCGGCGCCGTCGACCATGTATCGGTGGGACTTGCCGACTTCGGCAAGCCGGACGGATTCCTGGACAGGCAGGTGCCGCGCTGGCTCTCCGAACTCGCGTCCTACGCGAAGTTCGAAAATTACGCAGGGCCGGATATCGGTGACGTCGACGCCGTTGCGGCCTGGCTCAGCGAGCATCAGCCATCGACGTTCTCCCCGGGCATCATGCACGGCGATTATCACGCGGCCAACGTCATGTTCGCCCCCACCGGCCCGCAGGTGGCGGCGATCGTGGACTGGGAAATGTGCACGATCGGCGACCCACTGCTGGATCTGGGCTGGATGCTGGCGACGTGGTACCGCCCCGGAGACTCACCGGTGTTGCCCAACGAGTTGATGACCGCCGGCGGACTTGCCACGCCGGACGAACTGGTGGCGCGCTATGCCCATAACACCACTCGCGATCTCTCAGACATCGACTGGTACACGGTGTTGGCCTGCTTCAAACTCGGCATCATCCTGGAGGGCACGCACGCGCGCGCAGCAGCAGGCCTGGCGCCCAAGGAGATTGGCGACGTACTGCACACCGCGACCGTGCGATTGTTCGAACGCGCAATAGCCACCATGGATGGAGACTTCAATGATTGATTTCGAGATACCGGCCGATGTCGCAGCGCGACGCGACCAGATTCGCGCCTTTGTCACCGAGAAGATCGTGCCCTTCGAGCGCGATCCGCGACTGACCCGCCACGGTCCCAACGAGGACCTGCGCACCGAGATGGTCGAACTGGCCCGCGATGCCGGCCTGTTGACCTTTCAGGCGCAGCGCCGGTTCGGTGGCTGGGAACCTTCGCACCGCGATCAGGCGGTGCTGTTCGAGGCGGCTGGGTGGTCGACACTCGGGCCTGTCGCCTTGAACTGTGCCGCGCCCGACGAGGCCAACATGTACATACTGTCGAAAATCGCCAACACCGAGCAGATCGAGAAGTTCCTGGTTCCGGTGATCGAAGGCAGGCAACGCTCGGTGTTCGCGATGACCGAACCGGGCGGTGCCGGATCGGATCCTGATCAGTTACTCACCGAGGCTGTCTTTGACGGCAACGAGTACGTGATCAACGGCCGCAAGTGGCTGATCACCGGTGCCAACGGTGCGCGGACATGGATCATCATGGCGCGCTTAGCACCCAACGACCACAATGCGGGCGGCCCGACGTTATTCCTCTGCGACGGCCAAACACCCGGGATCAAGCTCGAACGGGTGATGGACACCATGGACCGCAACTACGTCGAGGGCCACGGCGTGGTGGTATTCAATGACCTGCGACTGCCCGCCTCGGCGCTACTCGGAGAGGTGGGCCAGGCGCTGCGCTACGCCCAGATGCGGCTGGCACCGGCCCGGCTCACCCACTGCATGCGCTGGCTCGGCGC
>JBAXIR010000308.1:0-1556 GCA_037138275.1 Mycobacteriaceae bacterium
GCCGGCGGTTCCCGCGAACCGCGGAGGCGCCGGCGGTTCCCGCGAACCGCGGAAGCAAAGGCCACGGCCCCGTGAACCCGCCGGGCTTGTGGCCTTTGCGGTATCCGGCATTTGTGGTGTCGGCCGCGGAACATGTTCTAATCGCGGCCATGGGCTCAGCCGAAGACGCCGGGATTCCCGTCGCGCCGGAGCAGGTGACGCCGCAGTGGCTGTCCGCCGTATTGATGTCGACCGATCCGGGTGTCGTCGTCGCCCACGTCGATGTCACGCCGATCGGAACCGGTCAGACCGGCGCGACCTTTCGGGTCGCCGCCCGGTACGCCGCCGGTGGCCGTGATCTGCCGGCGTCCTTCGTCGTCAAACTGCCCGCTCAGGACGAGGCGGTGCGGGACCGGGTCGCCCTGAGCTATCGCTCCGAGCACGCGTTCTACACCGAAGTGGCGCATACCGTCGCGGTGCCTCTCCCCCGGTGCTACCACTGCGCGATCGCCGACGATGGCGCGCAGTTCGTTCTGCTGCTGGCCGATATGGCGCCGGCGGTGCAGGGCGACCAGATTCTCGGCTGCACTGTCACCGAAGCGCGGCTTGCGGTCACCGCCCTGGCCGGACTGCACGGGCCACGCTGGTGCGATCCGGCCTGGTTGGAGTTCACCGGGACGGTGATGCCGATGCCCGACGATGCCGGTGCCCGGGGTCTGGGCGACATCACCGTGTTGGCAGCGCAGATCACGCTCGAGAAACTCGGCCCACGGATGACCCCGGCCGACCGGGACACGGTGCTGGAGTCGGCCCAACTCATCGCCGAATGGCTGCTGCACTCCCCCGACCGATTCAGTCTGCTACACGGCGATTATCGGATCGACAATCTGCTGTTCGACCCCGATCGCGCCCGCGTGACGGCCGTCGACTGGCAGACCCTTGCCGTCGGGTTGCCCGCCCGCGACGTCGCCTACTTCATTGCGACCAGTCTGCAACCTGCGGAGCGTGCCGCAAACGAACGGGCACTCGTCGACGCCTACCACCACGCATTGATCGATCACGGCGTCACCGGTTACGACGCCGAAACATGTTGGCAGGATTATTGTTTGGGCATGTTGCAGGTACCCCTCATCTCCACGTTGGGCTTCGCATTCTCGGCCGCCACCGATCGTGGGGACGAGATGATGCTGACCATGATGCACCGGGGCAGCCAGGCAATCCGGGAGTTGAAAACCCTAGAGTTGGTCCGCTCGCGCATCTGATGACGGCCCATCGGGATCGGTGGACAGATCGGGTGAGAAATCGTCGGGCGTGAGCGGGCCCTCGGCCAGTACGGTGCCCGAATCGTCGGCTGCTGCCGATCCGGACCGGCCCGCGACAACGCGCAGCCGGTCGGTGCGCCAGTCCCGCACCAGCACGACGATGCCGAGCGCCGCGAGCGCGATTACCGCGAGGCCGGCCCAGGTGTTGCCGGTAAACAGGGCGACGACCAGAACGATCAACGCCGTGACGGCGAGCACCCCGACGACCCGCATGGCCACAGTCTGCTACCGGGCGGCGGCTTTACGCGTCGACCG
>JBAXIR010000309.1:0-1555 GCA_037138275.1 Mycobacteriaceae bacterium
AAGTCAATCCTGGAATCGGGGCTAGTCACACCGGGATTGTCTCAGTGCGGGTGCCCGTTCGCGAAAACGTGGGTGCCTGATCAGCTGCCGAGAAAGTCCCGCAATTCTCCAAGCCAAGCCCGATCGGCCGGAACCCAGTCCAGCTCGGGCAGTTCGGCGGCCGAAATCCAACGCAGCGCACCGTGGTCGTGGGCGGTGAGCGCGCCGCCGGTTTGGCTGACCAGGTAAGCGCGGAGGGTCAACCCCCCGCTGATCGCGACGTCCGCCCCGATCCGATCCCCCACCACCACCTCGACACCGAGTTCTTCGCGTAGTTCACGCACCAGGGCTTGGGCGTCGGTCTCCCCAGGCGCAACCTTGCCGCCCGGCAGTTCCCACAGCCCGGCCAGTTCCGGAGGCCGCTTCCGCTGCGCGACCAGCACCCTCGATTCGGAGATCAATGCCCCGGCGACAACGATCTGCATGGCGAGTGAGGGTATACCGTTGGCAGATGGCTGTGCTGAGCGATGACGAAGTGGACGCCGCGGCGGCGACTCTCAACGGATGGCAACGCGTCGACGGCGCGCTCGTTCGTTCGGTGACCTTCCCTGGATTCCTCGATGGGATCGACGCCGTCCGCCGGGTGGCGGAGGAGGCAGAACGCACCGATCATCACCCTGACATCGATATCCGTTGGCGCACAGTGACTTTCACTCTCGTCACGCATTCTCAGGGCGGCATCACCGCTCAGGATCTGCAGATGGCGCAGGATATTGACGGGATCCTCTCGGCGCTGGATTAGCGGCGATCCACCCCAGGGTGGCCAGTGTGCCCACGATGTACACCAGGCCCGCCCAGGCCAGGTACCAGGGCCGGCCAGCTTCCCAGATGGTTGGCTGGGCGAAACTCAATAGCCACGGCACCCCGACCAAGGTCAGCGCCAGCCAACCCCAACCCAGCAGCCGAGCCCCCGGGCGCATCCGCCACGGCCCGTCCAGTAGCCAGATCATCAACGGCACCAACCAGATCCAGTGATGTGTCCACGAGATCGGCGAGATCAGAAGGCCGAAGAGTTGGACCACCAACAATGAGCCCAGCCGGTCGCGCGGCACGCCGGCACCGGCGCCCAGCGCACGCCAGGCCAACGCGGCCAGCACTGCCGTCACCGCGACGGCGGTCAGCACCGTCGGGCCATAACCCGCATCGTGGCCAAGGACGCGCGACAGCCCGCCGCGCCACGACTGGTTGAACGAGGTACCGATCGGTCCGACCCGGCTCGCGTCGCCAAGCAGGTCGGTGAAGTAGTAGCGGGCCTGCGCACCGATAAGGCCGATCGACAACGCGACGGTTCCCGCGAAGACGATGGCCGCGAAAGCCGCTGCCCCCCAACGCCTTATGCCGAGAAAGTAGAGACCGGTCACAGCCGGGGTGAGCTTGACCCCGGCAGCCAGACCGACCAGCACGCCCGACAACCACCACCGGGTGCTGTAGGCAGCCCACAGCACTGCGAGCGCCAGAATCACGTTGATCTGCCCGTAGTCGAAGGTGCTGCGCAGCGGTTCGGTCCAGATCGCGA